>NZ_JBIRCY010000002.1:0-197877 GCF_044326205.1 Mesorhizobium sp. IMUNJ 23232 | reverse complement strand
TTTTCTTGGTTGGGATCTGGTAGTCGGGGAAGTTCTGCGTCCTGGCGCCAGAGCCGCGCGACGTGCGCTCGGGCGAGTTCCGCGAGGACGCGGCCTATTCGGTGGCGCGCAGCCTGCTCGATCAGCCGGACCGGCCGACCGCGCTTTATGTGGCAAGCGGCCTGATGGCGCTGGGCGCGATGCGCGCTATAGCCGATCTCGGCCTGCGGTGCCCGGCGGATATTTCGATCGCCTCCACGGACACGATCCCAGGGATAGGCGGCCTGCGCCCGCGGCTGACGCGCACCGAACACCCGCTCGTCGACATGACCAACGAGGCGGTGCGGCTGCTTGTCGACCGGATCCGGCGCGGCGGCGAGGTGGAGCAGCGCAACATCGTGTTCCAGCCTTCGCTGGTGGTGGGCGACAGCTGCGCGCCGGTCGGCTTGCGCGAAAATCAAGCTCCGCGGTGACGATTATCTTCGGATTTCTGTCGTCCGGTCTCGGAACGTGGCCGTTGACGAAATCTCCGGCTACGACGGCATACGGCCTTCCCTGATGGCGGAAAAATAGCCATCCGTGCCCACCTGCCCACCCTTCATCGCGACTTCGAGGCCGTCTATCTCGGGCAGCCTGGAATGTGCCATGCACAGCGGCGAGCCGGGCGACTGCGGCAATGGCATGCGCAGCGTCAGGGCATCGACGCCGAGCCGACCGAGCGCGTGGCTCGAGGTGTCCCCGCCCGCAATGACCGCGCGTTTCAGCTTCTGCTGGACGACGAGTTGTCTCAGGATGTTGCCCAGCGCGCGGCCAAGCCGGTTGCGCGCGCCTTCATCCGTGTCGATTTCAGCGCCACGATCGGCATTGGGCCCAAGCGCGGTATAGAGCAGGACGCTACTGCCGGACGAAAGCGCCGCAAGGCCGGCGGCGACCGCGCGATCGATCGCCTGTTCGGTCATGGACAACAAGGCGATCGGATCGACCGGGATCGTTTCGAAGCCATCGGAGGCGGCGTGGCGGATCTGCCTTTCCGTCGTCGGCGAAACGCTGCCGGACACCACCGCGAGCCTGTCCACCGGGCCTGGTTCTGGAAACCGAGCCGTGCCAGATATCGTGCCATCGGCCTTCCACGCCTCGATGAGCGCGTATTCCACACCCGAAGAGCCAACCATGAAGCCGTTAGCCGATCTGGCGGCGCGCCACAGCGCATCGCCGGCAACTTTCTGTGAAAAGGCGTCGATGACGTCGAACAGCACGATGCCGGGTTCTGCGAGGGCAGCTTCGATCCTGCCTGCGGCGTCGGGCTGGGCAAGCGCAGCTAGATCGATCAGCCTTGACGGCAATTCGGTCTGCCTGCCGAGATGGCACAACAGGTCGGCCTCCTGCATCGGCGTCACCGGATGCCGGCTCATCACCGGATGCCGGTCGATGCGGAATATCTCGCCACGGTAGGCGGCAAACAAATTGCCGAAGGCCGTGTAGCGCTTGAGCTGCGGCGCGCCGACGACCAGCGGCACGCTGGCCTGGTCGAAGACGTTCCGGCCGATCTCGATAGCGCGGCCGATGTTGCCGATGGTCGGGCTGGAATCGAAGGTGGAGCAGACCTTGTAGTGCGTAACCACGCCGCCAAGCGTCTTCAGCCAGTTGAAGGCCGGCGCGAGATTGGCATCCATCCAGGCCGGGGTCTCGCTGCGGCTGGTCCCTGCCAGGCCCATGGCACGGCAGTTCACGAAACGCGCCAGCAGCCCGGCATCCGGGATTTTCGTGAACAGCACGGTCGGCACGCCGCCGAGCGACAGGGCTTCCATGACGTCGGTCGAGCCTGTGAGGTCGTCGCCGTAATAGCTGAGGAGAAGGCGCTCCGGCATCGCTGAAAATCAGGCCGCGTTCGGGTTGGCGCCGAATTTCTTCAGCGACTGGGCGAGTTCGGGATGGGTGCGCGCATAGTCGGCAAGCTCGATGCCCTCGACCGTCGCCTGCCATGCCTGCTGCACGGCGCGTACACCGGCGGCCGGGCCGCCGGGATGGCTGACGATGCCGCCGCCGCAGAGATACATGAGATCGACCGTGCGTCCGGTGCGGCGATAGGTTTCCGGCGCCTGGCCGCCCCATTGGCCTGATCCGGCGACCGGCAAGGGGCAATCGTCCGGCGAAAACAGCGGCGTGGAAACCGCCTTGAAGGATTCCACGAAAGACTCGTCCGGTTCCCAGTATTTGACGCCGATGCCGTTGATCTGGAACTGGTCGACGCCGAGCAGCCGCCAGAACTGCTGGTAGACGGAAAAATCCATGCCGAGGCCGGGATGGCGGGTGAGGATATCCCAGCCGTTGCGGTGCGCATGCAAGACAAGGTGCGAGCGTTTGCGCAGGAACGCCATGCCGCCCATGCCGATCGAGTTGATGTTGATCACGGCGCAATTGCCGCCCGCCTTCACGACGAGATCGTGGTTGCGCATCATCTCGTCGGGGTCGGCATGCGAGATGCCGAAGGCGTACATCACCTTTTTGCCGGTCTTCTGTTCGTGGTCGAGGATCAGCGGCATGATCGCCTTCACCCGTTCGCCGAGCGGCGAATAGGCCGGACTAATCAGCTTCTCGTCGTCCTTGATGAAATCGACACCGGATCGCACCAGTTCGCCGACCATCTCGGCCGTCTCATGCGGCCTCAATCCAAGTGCCGGCTTGACGATGGTGCCGATGATCGGTCGGCCGTGGACGCCGGTCTGCGCCCGGCTGCCGGATATGCCGTATTGCGGCCCCGGAAGCGCCCCTCGAAACGCCTCGGGCAGTTTCAGGCCGACAATGCGGATGCCGGTGAGTTCCTTGATGGAATAGGCACCGCCGATGGCGATCGTCATCAGCGCGGCGAGGTCCGTGCCGACCGCGTCCAGCGGAAAGGCGATGTCGGCTTCGGCGCGATGAAACGGACCGCCTTCCGCCGGCAACGACGGTGTTGGCGACGTTTCGAGGGGCCGCACGGCGAGCACTCGCGCCGCGACCCGCGCCTTCAACTCCTCGGTCTCGCCGGGCAGGGCGACGAACGTTCCGGTCGACTGGTCGCTGGCGATCTTGGCGGCCAGCGCCTCGACGCTGCTCGGCGTTTCGATCCGGTAGGTGACAATAATCTGCTGATCGGACATTTCGCCGGCGCTTCCCAATATCGGTCAAACTGGTATAATGAGTATCTCACTTAAGCAAGTGGAATGTCCGGTGCGGGCTCTGGCCTCGCTTCCTGTTTGATGATCAGATCGAACCCCTCGGCGCCGCCCAAATGTTCGAGCCTGCAAGGTACCCATGACCGCTCCCGAGCCCATCGTGCGGCGCAAACTCTCCGACGAGGTGTTTTCGCGCCTCGAACGCATGATCACCAGCGGCGAACTGGGGCCGGGCGACGACCTTCCGTCGGAGCGTGAACTGATGGAGCGTTTCGGCGTCGGCCGGCCGGCGATCCGCGAGGCCATGCAGGCGCTCGCCAATCTCGGTCTCGTCGCCATTTCGCATGGGGAGCGCGCAAAAGTGCTGCAGGTCAGCGCGCGCTCGCTGCTGCGCCAGGTCGATCTGCCGGCGAAGATCATGCTGTCTTCCTCGACCGATTCGCTCGAGCACCTGAAAAGCGCCCGCATTTTTTTCGAGCGCGGCATGGTGCGCGAGGCGGCGGAGAAGGCGACTGCCGACGAGATCACGGGCCTGCGCGCCATCCTCGACCACCAGCGCGCCAAGCAGGGCGATTCCGACGCTTTCATCGCCGCCGACATGGCGTTCCACACCCGTATCGCGGGGATTTCAGGCAATCCGATCTATGCCGCCGTCAGCGAGGCCATGCTCGGCTGGCTGAAGGAATATCACACCGAGGTGCTGATCTGGACCGGCAAGGAGAATTTTACCCTCGACGAGCACGAGGAGATCATTGAGCGGATCACCGCGCATGACCCCGACGGAGCCGAAAAGGCTATGATCAAGCATCTCGAGCGCTCTCGCGCGCTCTATACGCAAAGGGCGGCCGCCGGCGCTGCCTGATCGCGGTTGGCTTTCGGCTCATGCCAAAAGGGCGTGTATATCCACCGGCTGCCGGGTCGAAGCGCCCTGATACGCGGCCTCGACCAGGGCGAAGGTTTTGAGATTGTCGGCGCCGGATGTGTCGGGCTCGCGCCCGCTGTGCAGGCAGTCGGCCCAGTGCTGCTGGATCGCTGCAACGCTCTCCTGAATGTTGTGCCAGGGCCGCGATGCCCAATCGAGAAGCGGCGGTGAAGCGTCGGTCTTCGACGTACCACTCCGGCCGGTGACGGTAAGCTGGTAGCCCTGAGCGAGCCGGATCGTGCCGTCGGTCCCGTCGATCTCGACCAGCGTTTCCGGGAAAGGCTCGACCTCCAGTTTCGTCGCATAGCTGCAGTCGACCACCGAGGTGGCGCCGGATTCGTGGTCAAGCAGCGCGCTCGCCACATCCTCGCCGGCTATGTTCGGGTTGATCCGGGCGGTGCGTGCAGTCAGCGTCGCCACGTCGCCGAACAGGAACCGCGCAATGTCCAGGATGTGGATGCCGAGATCTTCGACGATGAAGCGTTTTCCGGTCGCCAGATAGGGCTGGCCGGAAAACACGTCGAAACCGGAGCGGAACGAGATGCGACCGAAGAACGGTTTTCCGATCTCGCCGCTCTCAAGCACCCGCTTCACCGCCTGGATCGGGGACTGCCAGCGAAAGTTCTCGTGGATCATCAGCGGCACGCCGGCCGCCTTGCATGCCGCCACCATCGCCTTGGCGTCATCGAGCGTCGGCGCGAACGGTTTTTGGCAGATCACCGGCAGCCTGTGCGCGGCCGCCAGTTCCACCAGCGCGCGGTGGCTGCCGACCGTCGTCGCGATGTCGACGAAGTCGAGATTTCCCTTCTCCAGCATCTCGGCGGCATCCTGATATCGCCGCTCCATGCCGAACTGGTCGCCGACGATTTTCAGCCGTTCCGGATCGCGGTCGCAGATGGCGGCGATCGACGCTCCCTCGGCGTCGCGCCAGCCAAACATCTGGTTGACCGCGAAGAAGCCGCAGCCGATCAGCCCGCCCCGAAGCGCAGCCACGATCAGCCAGCCTTGGCCATCTGCATCAGCGTCACGCGCTGCTGCAGCTTGCGTTGCGCCTGGTCGACCACGACCGCGACGATGATCACCAGACCCTTGATGACCATCTGCCAGAACGAACTGACGCCCATCATAACGAGCCCGTCGGACAATATGCCGATGACGAAGGCGCCGACGATGGTGCCGCCGATCGCGCCGCGTCCGCCCGACATCGACGTGCCGCCCAGCACCGCCGCCGCGATGGCGTTCAGTTCGAAGGTCTCGCCGGTCGCAGGGTGCGAGGCCATCAGTTCGGACGAGATGATCAGCCCGACGATGCCCGCGCAAAAGCCGGAGAACATATAGACGAACATCTTGACCATGTTGACGCGTACGCCTGAAATGCGCGCCGCGCGCTCGTTGCCGCCGACAGCGTAGATGTGGCGGCCGAGCGGCGTGTATTTGGCGAGATAGGCAGCGCCCAGCGCCACCACGATCAGCAGCCACACCGACACGGGCAGGCCGAGGATGCGGCCCGCGCCGAGATAACCGTAGCCGGTATTGCCGAGGTCCGGATTGCCAATGAGATTCGGGAAGGTGCGCCCGTCCGAGGACAGCAGTGCCGCACCGCGCGCTACATACAGAGTGCCAAGCGTGGCGATGAAAGGCGCCACGTTGAGTTTGGTTATCAGCAATCCGTTGATCGCGCCGATCAGGATGCCGACGAGTAGCGTGATCAGGATGATCTCGAGCACGTTGAAATAAACGGTATAGCCGATCTGCAGATCGATGCCGTTCAGCACCAGGAAACCCGCCACCATCGCGCAAAGGCCGACGATCGAGCCGACCGACAGGTCGATGCCGCCGGTGATGATGACGAAGGTCATGCCCATGGCGAGGAACGCGTTCAACGCCACGTGCTTCGACATGAGGATCAGGTTGGCGGTCGACAGGAAGCTCGGAACCGCCAGCGAGAAGAACAGGATGACCGCGATCAGCGCGATGAAGGTGCGCGCTTTCATCAGCGTCAGCAGGATCGAGCCGCTGCCCGGCGCGCCGGCTCCCGCGCGTGCTGCCGCGTCAGACATGGGTTTTCTTCTCCGATTTTCCCGACGGCCCGTGGCCCAGCGCGGACGCGGCCACGATCGCCGCCTCCGTCGCCTCCGCGCGGTCGAACATGCCGGTCAGTTTTCCGTTGCTCATCACCGCGATGCGATCCGACAGCGCCATCACCTCGTCGAGGTCGGAGGTGGCGAACAGGATGCCAAGCCCCTCGCGCGACAGTTTCCGCATCGTGCGGAACACGTCGGCCTTGGCGCCGACGTCGATGCCGCGGCTGGGCTCGTCCATCAAAAGCACCTTCGGGCCGGTCAGCAGCGCCTTGCCGATCACCACCTTCTGCTGGTTGCCGCCGGACAGCGACGACACCTCGTTGTCCGGGTCGGCGACCTTGATCGACAGTTCGCGCACCATGCCCCGCACCGCCTCGCGCTCCGCCTTGCCGTCAATGTGGAAGAGCCGCGCGAATTTTTTCAGGCTCGACATTGTGAGATTGCTCGCCACCGACAGGATGGTGACGAGGCCCTCGCGTTGCCGGTCCTCCGGGATCAGCGCCAGTCCGCGGCGGATGCGTCCCGTCGTGTCGCGCTCGCGAACCTGCTGGCCGTCGAGATAGATTTTTCCCGTCGAATGGGCGTGCCTGCCCATGATGCAGTCGAACAACTCGCTGCGGCCCGCGCCCATCAGCCCGTATATGCCGAGAATCTCGCCGGCCCTCACCGACAGCGAGACGTGATCGACCGCCAGCCCACCGGTCGCCCGCGGCAGGCTGATCTCCTCGGCGCGGAACACTTCGGCGCCGGGCTTGTGGTCGTCCGCCTTGGCGAAATCCTTGGCGTCGGAGCCGATCATCTGACGCACGATCCACTGCGTGTCGACGTTCCTCATCTCTTCCTGCCCGGTGATGCGGCCGTCGCGCAGCACCGTGATGTAGTCGCCGATGCGGATCAGTTCCTCCAGGCGATGCGAGATGTAGACGATGGCCACGCCCTCAGCCTTCAAATCGGCGATCACCTTGAACAGGATCTCCACCTCGGCCGCGCTCAGCGCGGAGGTCGGCTCGTCCATGATCAGCACGCGGGCGTCGAGCGACACGGCCTTGGCGATCTCGACCAGCTGCTGCTGGCCGATCATCAGGTCCTCGACCATCATGTCGGGCCGGATGCCCGCCTGCAGCCGGTCGAGGAACGCGCCCGCCTTGCGCTGCTGCTCGGCGTGGTCGATCTTGCCCAGCCGGTTGGTCACCTCGCGGGTGGCGAAGATGTTCTCGGCGACGGAGAGATTGCCGAACAGGTTGAGTTCCTGGAACACCATGCCGATGCCGCGCGCCACCGCGTCGCCGGACGAGGCAAACGACACCTGCTGGCCGTCGAGCAGGATGCGTCCGCTGGTCGGTTTCTCGACGCCGGCGATGATCTTCATCATGGTCGACTTGCCGGCGCCGTTCTCGCCGACGAGCACGTTCACCGCGCCGCGCCGTACGTCGAAGCTGGCGTTCTTCAGCGCAATCGTGCCGGAATAGACCTTTGAGACGTCTTCCAGCCTGAGGATCACATTGTCGGCGGGCCCGGTCATGGCGCCGGCCCGATTTCGGCTTCGGTCGGCGTCAGCAGCGGCAGGTCGTTGCCGCTTGCGGGCACATAGGCGCCGAGCAGCTTGGCGGTGCGGCCGTCAAGTGCTTCGCGCGGCAGCTTCGACAGGACCGTTTTGTCGGAATAGGTGTTGAACGCCTTGCCGTATTGGGCGAAGTCGATCTGGTTGGTGAATTCGTTGAAGTTCACGAAGTCGAGCACGTCGCGCAGCGCGGTGCCGCGCAGCGCCGGCCCGATCTGGGCGCGCAGGTCGGCCTTGCCGTCACCGTCGACATCCACGTCGATCGAGCCCGCCCGCGACTGCGTATTCGACGCGACGATCTTGCCTTCGGCGCGCGCCGCATAGGTCCAGGGCGAGTTGGCCTGTTTCTTGGGATTGCCGTATTTGTCGCCGGCGGCCTTGGCGTCGGATTTCGCCAGCGCATTCACCTCGGCGAAGTGACCCGCCTTCTCGTTGAGATAGGGGATGACCTTCGAAGCCCAGATGTCCTCGACCATCTTGTCCGGATTGAAGGTGTTGGCCGCGGCCGCGCGATCTTCCTCGGTCGGCGTCGGCAGGATCTTGCAGCCGGCCAGGCAAAAAACCGTCAGCGCCGCAAGGATCGGCCAGGAGAACCTGTCAAACATGGCTTTCGACTACTCGAAATGGATGCGAGGGACGAAGCCGTCCCTCGCAGGTCGCAATACGGGCGTGATGCGAGTCGCACGCGCCTCAATTGGTCAGCGCGAACGTCTCGAGCTTGGCGGCATTGTCGCCGTTGACCAGCACGCAGTCCATCAACTGCTTCTCTTCGGCTGGACCCTTGCCCGTCTTGATCCAGGCATCGGCCTGCTCGACCGCCATCTGCGCCTGCGCGTAGGCCGGCTGCAGCACGGTCGCCTTGATGCCGCCCGCCTTGATCGAGTCGCGGACGTCGTTGGAGCCGTCGAAGCCGACGACGATCACGTCCTTGCGGCCGGCCGCTTCCAGTGCCGCCCACGCGCCCATCGCCATGGTGTCGTTGCCGGAGATGACACCCTTGATGTCCGGGTTGGCCTGGAGGATCGATTCCATCTTGGAGAAGGCTTCGGTCTGGCTCCAGTTGGCCGACTGCTGGGCGACCATCTTGAGGTCCGGATATTCGTCGATCACGTCATGATAACCCTTGGAGCGGATGCCGGCGTTGGTGTCGGACTCCTTACCGACCAGCTCGACATAGTTGCCCTTCTCGCCCATCAGCTTGACGAACTCCTGCGCGCCGAGCTGGGCGCCCTGGTAGTTGTTCGAGACGATCTGCGCGGCTGCGACGCCGGTGGCGTTGATCTCGCGATCGATCAGGAAGGAGGGGATGCCGGCGTCCTTGGCCTTCTGCACCGCGGCGACGGTGGCGTCGGCGCCGGCATTGTCGAGGATGATCGCCTTGGCGCCGCGGCCGATCGCCGTATCGATCAGTTCGGACTGCTTGTTGGCGTCGTCGTCATGCACGAGAACCAGCGTCTCGTAGCCGAGCTCCTTGGCCTTGGCTTCCGCGCCGACTGCTTCCGCCTTGAAGAACGGGTTGTCGTGCGACGGCGTGATGATGGCGATGAGGTCGGCGGCGTAGGCCGGAGCCGCGACGCCCATTGCAAGTATGCCGGCGAATGCGGCAAGCGTCAGTCTGCGATTGAGTTTCATATGGAGTCCTCCCGTTGAAAAAATTGGTCCGTTTGATTGTATGAGGGCAGTCTTGCCGGCGATCAGGTGATGCGCCGGATGCTTTCGGCGATCTCCTGGGGCTCGAAGATCTTCTTCCAGTCGTCGCGCATCAGGACAGGTTTGCCGAATTCGATGGCCTTGTTGCAGGCGTCGGAAAAAGCGCCTTCCCGCTCTCCGAAGATGACGGAGGCGAGCACGTTGATGTGGCCGAGCAGGAAATCGAGCGCCGCCTGCCGGTCGACGCCGCGCTTGACCACCTCGTCGACACCCTCGCGCATGACCTCGAGCAGCGAAGCGCACATGGTCTCGGCCAGCGCCGGCTCCAGCATGGCGAGCTGCTCGACGGTGACGCGGTGCGAGCGCATGACCGGCGCCCAGATCGTTTTGGCGATCGCCTCGCCCTTGGTGTAGTCGGCTTCCGGCCCTTGCATCAGCGCGCTGACGATGTGCTGCTTGGCCTTCACGCCGCCGAAATAGTCCTTCTTGGCATCCATCTCCGTCTCGTCGTTGAACAGCGGCGGATGGCACGGGTGGGTGATGAAGTAGGTAAGGTCGGGACGCTTCGGCAGGTGGCCGGCGGCGGGCGCGGCGGCGTCGAGCACGATCACTATGGTGCCCGGCACGAGTTGGTCCTGGATGCCCGCGGCGACCTTGCCGATATGGGTATCCGGCACTGCGAGCACGACGACATCCGCCCCGCGAAGCGCCTCCTCGACGGATACGGTGTCCAGGCCGAGACCGGACTTCAGCCGCTCGCGGCCGGCCTCGCTGACTTCTACATGGCGCACCATGTAGGGCGAGCCGCGAAAATTGCTGGCGAGGCGGTAACCCATTTTGCCGCCGGCGCCGAACAGCGCAACCGTTGTCATAAACCGCTCCGAGAGATCGTGCAGGAAAACGTGCAAATTCTGACACTGGTATAATGAGTATGTCAGCATGAAGCAAGAGCTTATTCGGTGAGCGCGGCGTGTCGTTGATGCCGCCGTCTCGCCTCGGAGGTCAGCCGGGATTCGTCGGCCTCATCGCGGAGCCATCTCAAGATTTATGGTTGACATAGAAAAACACTCGGTAACGCTAGTTGCAAGGCGTTGCTGGTTCCGGCCGTTTCTGGTGCCGGCGTATCAAACACGGTTGGGAGGTTGTGTCGGCGTCGCTGCCGGCACTGTGTTACCGGATTGATCGAGGACCCTGACGGCCAGCCCTGCTGGCCGTGATCGGGAATTCGACACGCGCCGGCAGGCAGCCATTCGCTTCGGCGAGCCATCTCATCCGCGAGAACAGCGTCCATGTCACCCTGTGGGAGGGGCGATGCCGGTCAAGGTCCATCTCGCGCTCGCCACGGTGCTTCGCGACATCGGCGCCGACACGATGTTCGGTCTGATCGCCGATGGAGACGAGGACGATCTGGAGCGCCCGGTACGGGCGATCGGCAGGAGGGACAGGTCTCGGCCGCTCCTGCTCGACCCCGACTTTATCCCCTCCCACTAGAGGCCGGCTGGAATGCCTAACAAGCCAATGTCGTCTCACGTTATTCGTCTCACAATATGGACTACGGAGCCTTCTCTGTTGACGGTTTTTTCGATTGGTGTGACAGTTTCCAGCGAAAATTTTGGATCACACGCGGACTCGCATGCGCCAAAGGCTACCGCATAATGAGACAACTGGACGCGTTGCGAGTTGAACCGACCGCATACGTTGCCGATGCCGCGTCATCGCCTCGGTGCGCTGGCGCCACGGCAGACAAGCGCGACGTCTTTTCAGTTATTGCCCGCCATGCGGCGAGCAACGCCGACGCCACGGCCCTGAGCGGTGCGGGGCGTAGCTGGACATTCGAAGTGCTGGTCGACCATGGCGAGAGACTGGCGGCGGCATTGATTTCCATGTGCCCGGAGACGGACGTCCGGGTTGCCGTGGTGGCGGACAATCATCCGCTGACCTGCCTGGTCTATCTGGCCTGCGCCCGCGCCGGGCTGGTCGTCAGCCTCATCAATTCCCGGTTCCGCGAAAGCGAGCTCGCCATCGTCTTCGCAAAACTGGAGCCGCATCTGGTGATCGCCGATGCGGCCCATCATGCCGCCGTCGATGGCGCGCTGCGGGAGGTAGGGTTCCGGCCGCTGCGCGCGGCGCTCGACCGGGACGGGTCGGGACTGCCGAGCGTCGGCGAATGGACGAAAGGCAGGCGCCATGACGGACCGCTTCCGGACGCTGACGCCGTTTTGGAGATCAGTTGGACGTCCGGCACGACGTCGGCGCCGAAGGGCGTGATGCTGACGCATGATGCCGCTCTCTACAGAGCGGAATGCGAGGTCGACCTGTTCGGGCTGGGGGCTGGCGACACGTCCGCCGTCATCACGCCGCTCTTCCATCAGTCCGGCATCCGCAACACGGTGCTTGCGACCTGGCTGGCGGGTGGCCATGCGGTAATCCTGCCGCGCTTCGACGCCGCGACCTTCTGGGCCGACATGGCGCGTTTCCGCGTCACTTATCTGTGCATGGTCGAGACGATCCTGCTCATGCTGGACCGCAGGGAGCCCTGTGTCGAGGAACACGACAACACGCTGCGGCGGGTGCTCGCGGCCGGCGACCCGGATGTGGTGCGGCGCTCAGAGCAGCGCTTCGGTTTCCGCGTGGTCCAGGTCTGGGGGATGACCGAGACGGGCGTGTCGACGGGCGTGCCGCGCTCCATGCCGCTGGACACGGTGAACATGCTGCGCGACTGGGGCAAGGGGGCGCCCGTGGCGGGCTGGGCGCTGGGATCGAGTTTTGTGCGGCTTGTCAGGGATGGTAGGGAGGTTCGCGGCGAAGGCGCTCAAGGTGAGATCCAATTCGCCTCGCGCATGCTCCTTTCACGCTATTTCCGGGACCAGGAGGCGACCGCCGCCGCATTCGACGGCGATTGGTTCAAGACCGGTGACCTCGGCATGTATGGTCCCGACGGCGTGCTCTATTTCCTCGACCGCATCAAGGACGTGATCCGGCGCGGCGGCGAGAACATCGCCTCCAAGCAGGTCGAGGACGTGCTGGCGGCACATCCGCGCGTCGGCAAGGCGGCGGTGATCCCCGTGCCCGATCCGCTCTTCCTGCAGGAAGTGATGGCTGTCGTCGTGCCGAGCGGCGACGTGACGGCGGAGGACCTGTGGTCGTGGTGCGACGAGCGCCTCGCCCGCTATAAGGTGCCCCGCTACATCAGCTTGACCGACGGCCTGCCGATGAACAGCAGCGGTCGGGTGCAGAAGCGGATCCTGGTAGCGAACGCGCTGACGGACGACGGCCGGACTTTTGACCGTCGCAGTGAGAGGGAGCGGTCATGAGCGACCTCGTGCTGCCGCGCGTGCCGCGTTTTCCCATCGAGGAAGGCCACATAAAACTGTTCGCGCGTGCGCTGGGCGACGGCAACCCGATCTATGCCGATCTCGACTACGCCGGGCGCTCGCCGCTGGGTGGCGTGATTGCGCCCCCGACATTCAGCGAAGCGGCGAACCATTTCGACGAGGACTGGCCCTTCCGGCCGCGGTTTGGGCAACCCTGGTTCGGTTCGTCCGCAAGCCCGAGTGGCGTGCCAGCCGCCAGCAACGGCGGAGGCACCGCCATGCATGCGGAAACCCACTTCACCTATCACCGCCCGTTGCGGCCAGGAATGGTGCTGTCTGTGCGCCCGCGTCGGGGCCGCCGCTGGGAAAAATATGGCCCGCGATCGGGAAAGCTGACCTTCAGCGAAGTCGTTTCGACCTTCGTGGACGGGCAAGGGGCGCCTGTCCTCGATTGCGCGACCGTAGCGTTGAGAACCGAGCGCATCGTGGAGGAGACTGTCGGGGCGCCGGCAACCGCCAAGCCACAGGCCACCGCGCCGAAGACGCTTCCGGTCGCGCTTCTCGACCGGGACAATTGCAAGGTCGGCCTGAGGACCGAGGCCACGCTGGTCGAAAATCTGACGCGCACGCAGATCATCCAGTATGCCGGCGTGTCCGGGGACTTCTCGCCGCAACATACGGACGAGGTCTTCAACACGCAGGTCGCCGGCTACCCGACCATTTTCGCGCACGGCATGCTGACCATGGGCATGCTCGGCAGGGCGCTCACCGATTTCGTCGGCGACGGGCGGCTCAAGACCTTCGGCTTCCAGTTCCGACGGCAGGTATGGCCGGGCGACTCGCTGTTCGCGGCGCTCGAAGTCACCGCAACGGGGGAAGGGCCGCAGCCAATCGCAACGCTCGCACTGTCGGTGAGCAATCAGCACGGCCAGTTGGTCGGCAAGGGATACGCCACAACGCTCGTCAGCTAAGCGGACGGGGGGCCGCTTGCTGTCAAAGGACAAGACACGAACAGGGGAATGAAGCGGGCGCATCCGCGTCCGATTTCGGAATACCGGACAAGCAGGGAGGAGAACATGCTTGCGAGACTGAAGATTTTGCTGTGTTCGATGGTCGCCGCCTGCTCGATTAGCCTGGCGCAGGCGGCCGACATCGATCCGGAGGGAACAGTGACCATGGCCTGGGCGGGGCCGATGACCTCGCTCGATCCGCATGTGGTCACCGGCACCGCCGACCAGATCTACACGTTCCTGATGTATGACCGGCTGACCAATGTCGACGCCAACTTCGTCATCCAGCCGATGCTGGCGAAGTCCTGGGCTTTCGGCGAAGGCGGCAAGACGCTGGTGCTGCAGTTGCGTGATGACGTGGTCTTCCACGACGGCACGCCCTTCAATGCCGCGGCGGTCAAGGCCAATCTGGAGCGCGCTAAGACCGTCGAGGGGAGCACCGTGAAGAACGTGCTCGCCAGCATCGCATCGATCGACGTGGTGAGCGATTTCGAGGTGCGGCTCAACCTCAATCTGGGTCAGGGCGGCGATCTTCCAGCCGTTCTTGCCAGCAGCGCCGGCGCGATGATCAGCCCGAAGGCGATCGCCGACGGAAGAGACCTGCGGCTCGACCCGAAGGACGCCGGGTCCGGCCCCTATATGCCGACCGTCGCCCGGCCGAGCGATACCGTCATCTACGTCCGTGCGCCGGTCAAATACTGGGATCCGACCGCCGGCCTGCTCAAGCAGTTCGAAGTCCGCTTCGTCACCCAGGCTGCGGCCCGCCTGAACGGCGTCAGGGCCGGGCAGTTCGACCTCGCCCAGATCCTCGGCAACGACATGGAGGCCGCCAAGAAGCTCGCGCAAAGCGGGACGCTGGTGGCGCACGATGCCCAGTCGTCCAACGTCCAGTCGCTGCTGATCAGGGCGGACCGGCCGGCGATCGGCAATCTGAAGCTGCGCGAGGCGGTCGCCCACGCCATCGACCGTGACGCCATCTCCAAGGCGGCGTTCGCCGGCAACTGCCTGGTCACGGACCAGCCGGTCATCAGCACCCATTGGGCCTACAACAAGGATCTGGCGGGATTCTCGAATTTCGATCCGGAGAAGGCCGCTGCGCTGGTGGAGGAGAGCGGCGTCAGCCAGCCTTCGTTCGACATCGTCTTCAGTCCCGGCACGTCCTGGGAGCCGCAGGCGAACATCGTCCAGGGCATGCTGGCCAAGGTCGGCATCGACGCCAAGCTGACACCGATGCCGCAGGCGGATGCCTTCAACGCGTTTCGCGAGGGGCAGGTCGATAGCTTCCAGTATGTCATCCCCGCCACTGTTGACCCCAGCATCATAGTCAACTCCCTGCTGACGGGCGGCTATGCGCTGGCGCCGGCCGGCGTGAAGGACAAGATCCTGGAGATGGCCAAGCTCGGCACCGACCCCTCGCAATCGAACGAGCAGCGCGCGGGTACCTACCGGGAGCTTTTTAAGCTCGCGGCTGAGGATGTCTGGCTGTTCCCGATCTGCGCTTCGAAGGCCGTCTGGGCGCACAAGAAGACGCTGGTCGGCGTGGAGGATGCGCGTTGGTATTTTGCTTCGCTGCCTGATTTCCGCGGCATCGCGGTTGCCAGGTAGGAACCTCGATAGATGGCGGTGCCCGCTCTCCTTCTCAGGCGTCTGTTGAGCGCGGTGCCGCTTCTTTTCGTCGTCTCCTTCACGGTCTTCCTGCTGGTCGCGCTTGCTCCCGGTGATCCCGCCGCGCGGCTCGCCGGGGAAAATCCAACCAGGGAGCGGGTCGAGGAGGTTCGCCGCGCGCTCAATCTCGACGCACCCCTTGTCGAGCGTTACGGCCGCTGGCTGGTTGCGGCGGCGACGGGCGATTTCGGGCGTTCGCTGGCCACGACGGAACCGGTTGTCGAGGTGATGTCGCGCCGTGTCCCCATCACCTTCTCGCTGACGGCGTTGGCGCTTGTCATCAGCATCGTGCTTGGCCTCGCTGGCGGCATCGTCGCCGCCGTGTGGCGCAACGGCGTCGCCGACCGCGTCGTCACGGTGCTGGCTTCGCTCGGCCTCGCCCTGCCGGCCTTCTGGGTCGCGCTCATCCTGGTGGTGCCGCTTGCCATCGACCGCAACTGGTTCCCGGCGCTGGGCTACGTGCCGCTTTCCTCCGGCGTCGGCGAATGG
This sequence comes from Mesorhizobium sp. IMUNJ 23232, assembly GCF_044326205.1. Taxonomy (NCBI): domain Bacteria; kingdom Pseudomonadati; phylum Pseudomonadota; class Alphaproteobacteria; order Hyphomicrobiales; family Phyllobacteriaceae; genus Mesorhizobium; species Mesorhizobium sp. IMUNJ 23232. The sequence goes on along the minus strand of NZ_JBIRCY010000002.1, from coordinate 182,048 downwards.
CTGCGCAGCCTCACGCTGCCCGCCGTCACGCTTGCGCTGCTGCCGGCCTCGGAGATGGCACTGCAGGTACGCGCGGCGCTGATCGAGACGCTGGAAAAGGACTACATCGTCGCCGCGCGCGCCCGCGGCCTGTCAGTTGCGAGCATCACGCTGAAGCACGCGCTCAAGAACGCGGCGATCCCGGTCGTCACCGTGCTCGGATTCCGCATCGCCCAGCTTCTGGGCGGGTCGGTCATCATCGAAAGCGTGTTCGCGTTGAACGGGCTCGGCACGCTGGCCATCACCGCCGCGCTGGCCTCCGACATGCCGGTGCTGCTCGGGCTGACGATGGTGACGACGCTCACGGTCATCGCCGTCAATTTCCTGGTCGACGCGTCCTATCTCTATTTCAATCCCAAGGGGCGCGGCGCGTGAGGAAGGCTCTCTACTACGGCGCGCTGGCGGTCATCGCCGTCTTCCTCATCATGGCGCTGCTCGCACCCCGGATCGCGCCCTACGATCCCAATCTGCAGGATCTGCTGGTCCGGCTGGAGCGTCCGTCGGCGCTCCACTGGCTGGGCACGGACGAATACGGCCGCGACCAGCTTAGCCGCCTCATCTTCGGCGCGCGCGTCTCCCTGCTGGCCGCGATCGAGGTGGTCGCCGTCGGACTGCTGATCGGCGTGCCGGCCGGCGTTCTCTCCGGGTTCTTCCCGGGCGTGGTCGACGGAGTGCTCAGCCGGATCAGCGACGGGCTGATGAGCGTGCCGAGCCTTGTTCTCGCGCTGACCATCGTCGCCGTGCTCGGGCAGGGGCTTGGGAGTGCGATGTTCGCCGTCGGCATCGTGTTCACGCCGCGCTTCTTCCGGGTCGCGCGCGCCTCGACCTACGAGGTGCGGCAGGAAACCTTCATCGAGGCGTCGTTTGCGATCGGCTGCACGTCGTGGCGCGTCGCCTGGCGTCACGTCCTGCCCAACGCGATGTCGCCCCTGGTCGTCCAGATCGCGGTGGTGCTGGGCGCGGCGATCACGGCGGAGGCCAGCCTGAGCTTCCTAGGCCTCGGCGTCCAGCCGCCGACGGCGAGCTGGGGCGGCATGCTCGCTTCCGCCTATGCCAACCTCTACGAAGCGGCCTTTCTCATCTGGGCGCCGGGGATCGCGATTGCGACGACAGTGCTTGCCTTTACCATTCTCGGCGACGAAGCCCGCATTGCCCTGGGCACGCGGCAGGTCGCGGGAGCGTGACGATGCCGAACCATCCGCCCCTGCTGGAGGTGCGCGACCTCACGATCGAGTTTCCGTTCGGCAAGCGCTGGACGGCGGTGGTGAGCGATGCGCAACTGACGCTCGCCAAGGGCGATACGGTCGGGCTGGTCGGCGAGTCCGGATCCGGCAAGTCGGTCACCTCGATGGCCGTGCTCGGGCTGATCGGCGAACTCGGAGGGAGGGTCACGCGCGGTTCGATTCACTTCGACGGTAACGATGTGGTCAAGGCGCGCCCGGGTCTCCTGCACCAGTTGCGGGGCGACCGTATCGGCATGATCTTCCAGCAGCCCGGACGCAGCCTGAACCCGGCCTTCACCGTGGGCGACCACATTGCCGAGACCGTCCGCCGGCACCGCAACGTCTCGCGCGCTGAAGCGTGGAAGAAGGCCGTGTCGCTGCTCGACCGGGTGGGCATCGCGCGGGCCGGAGAGCGGGCCAGCGACTACCCCCACCAGTTCAGCGGTGGGATGTGCCAGCGCGTCATGATCGCGATGGCGATCAGTTGCGAGCCGCAGCTTCTGATCGCCGATGAACCCACCACCGCGCTCGACGTCACCGTGCAGGCCAAGGTGCTCGAACTGCTCAACGAATTGATCCGCGAGAGCGGCATGGCCATGCTCTTCATCAGCCACGACCTGACGGTGGTGTCGGAAGTCACCCGCCGCGTCGTCGTCATGTATGCCGGGGAAACCGTCGAGAGCGGGCCGACGAGCCAGGTCTTCTCCACCCCGCAACACCCCTACACGCGCGGGCTGATCGCATCGATACCGGGCGGCGGCCGCCAGCAGAGGCTCAAGCTCATCCAGGGTGGCATTCCGTCTCCTGCCGCCGTAATCCCGGGATGCCGGTTCCATCCGCGCTGCGACAGCCGCGTTTCCGACCTATGCAATACACAGGCGATGGCGCTACGCGAGATCGGTAATGGCCGTTCGTCCCGCTGCCTGCGTGCCGGCACGGCGTCCGCGTCATGACGATGCTTGAAGTCGAGGGCCTGACCAAATCCTATGTGCGCCGGCGCGATGTCTTCGGCCGTGCCACCGATCGGGTGGACGCGGTGTCGGGCGTCAGCCTGATGCTCGGGCGCGGCGAGACGTTGGCGATCGTGGGCGAATCCGGTGCAGGCAAGTCGACCGTCGGCCGCCTGATCCTGCGGCTGATCGAGCCCCACCAGGGCAGGATCCTGCTTGACGGGGTGGATCTGCGCGCGCTGTCGCGCAGCCAGTTGCGGGCCAGCCGGCGGCACATGCAGATGATCTTCCAGGACCCGTTTTCCTCGCTCGATCCGCGCATGACCATCGGGGAATCGGTGGCCGAGCCGATGCTGCTGCATCTCGGGCTGCCGAAGGCGGAGCGCAAGGAGCGGGCAGGGGCGCTGTTGCGCCGTGTGGGGCTCGACGAAACCTATGCCGACCGCTTGCCGGCCGGTCTGTCCGGTGGCCAGCTCCAGCGCGTCGCGATTGCCCGGGCGCTGACGCTCAATCCCAAGATCATCGTCTGCGACGAGCCGGTGGCCGCGCTCGACGTATCGGTTCGCGCGCAGGTCCTCAACCTGATGGCCGAATTGCAGGAAGAGTTCGGAGTGTCCTACCTGTTCATCTCGCATGATCTGTCGATCGTCCGCGCCATTTCCGACAGGGTTGCCGTCATGTCAAAAGGCCGCATCGTCGAGACGGGGCCGACCGAGCAGATTTTTGGCGCGCCGGTCGACGATTACACGATCGAGCTGATACGCGCGATCCCCAGGTTGGCCCATGCCCTGACACCGGTGAGCGGCGCGTTTGCGGAAGGAAGAGCCCGACATGCCGTCGGTGAATGAAAGACCCAAGGCGGAGAAATGTGGAATGACCCGGCAGGTTTACAAGTTCGTGGTGCTGACGAATGCCGTCGAAGGCCGCGATGCGGAGTTCAACGACTGGTACTCGAACGTACATCTGGCCGATGTGGTGGCAATCCCCGGCATCCTCAGCGCCGAGCGGTATGAACTCGCGGAAGCGCAACGACCCTTGCCGCAGCCCTTCCGATATCTGGCGATCTACGAGATCGAGACGGACGACCTGGAAGGCGTGACCGCCGAGCTTGGAGGCGGTCGGGGACCCCCGCCATGGTTATCTCCGATGCCATGGCGAAGGAGAGGCTTGCGGCGATCTTCAAGCCTCTGTGACGACTATCCCGGGGCGCGAGCGACACCCGGAGCGCCACTTGCCGGGGCCTATGCCGGGGCTCAGGCTGCCGAAGGCGCGGGCCGGCCCGCGTGGGTGAAGTGCGGCTCGACGATGGTGCGGTTCGCGACCAGCGCCTTCTCGGAGAGGAATTTCGTCGATGTCCATCCGCCGTCGACGGCGATGCACTGGCCGTTGATCCAGCGGCCCTGTTCGGAGCACAGGAAGGCGATCGTGTTGGCGACGTCTTCCGCCGTCCCCCAGCCGAGCGCCGGGGTCATGTCCTCGTTCATGCGGCGGTAGGTCTCGCTGTTCATCCGGTCGTTCGTCATCTCGGTCTCGACAACGCCCGGCGCCACCGCGTTGCAACGAATGCCGACGCTGCCGTACTGGCAGGCGACATGGGTGGTCAGGCCGAGCAGGCCGGCCTTGGCGGCGGAATAGGCGCCGCCCCTCAGCCCTCCGACCAGCGCGTAGGTCGATGAGATGTTGACGATGCAGGATTGCGGCCCCAGGACGCCCACGGCCTCGCGGATGAAGCGGAACGGCGCGCGCAGCATTAGGTTGAGATTCTCATCGAGGGAGGCGTCGTCGGTCTCGTGGACCGGCTTCGGCCGTCCGATGCCGGCGTTGTTCACCAGATAGTCGAGCCGGCCGAAGCGGGACATGGCCAGCGCCACGGCTTCTTGCGGCGTGCTGTCCGCCGTGGCGTCCGCCGATAAAATCGCCACGTTGCCCGCATGTTCGCCGGCGGCCCCGACCAATTCCTCGAGAGGTTTCGTTCGGCGTCCCAACGCGACGACGGCATCGCCGCGCCGCAGGAAAGCGAGCGCGGTGGCGCGGCCGATGCCGGTTCCGGCCCCCGTGATCAGAGCAACCTTCAATTTATTCTCCATGCTAGGTGAGCGGCGGGGCCGCATGTGATATCGCCGAGGTCGGCTTCATCCGACCTCGCTTTGCGCGCGGCCGATCAGCGCCGTGCGCAACTGCGAACGCTGTATCTGTCCGGTGGCCGGCGTGCGTGGCAGCACATCCACCTGCATTACCCTGCGCGGGTGCTTGTGCGGCGCGATGCGGCCGGACAGGTGCGATCGGATCGTCTCGACGACGGGCAGTTTTGCGCCCTCGTGCAAAACCATGGCGGCGCAGACCACCTCGCCCCAGGTCGGATCCGGCAGGCCGATTATGGCGACGTCGTCCATGCCGGGAAGGCCGGCCATGGCGGCTTCGACTTCGGCGGGCGCGATTGTCTCGGCGCCGGAGCGGATCACCTCGCGCCGCCGCCCGACAATGCTGATAAAACCGTCGGCATCGGCTTCGGCGAGGTCGCCGGTGTGATACCAGCCGTCGACAAGCGTCTCCGCTGTCACCGCTGGCAGGTCGAAATAGCCGGACATCATCTGGTTCGAGCGGCCGGTCAGTTCGCCGTCGACGATGCGCAGTTCTGTCCCCGGGGTCGGCAGGCCGACGCTGTACGGTTTCAGCTTGAGGTCGCCATCGCCGATGGTGGTTCCGGTCCCGAGTTCCGTCGCCCCCCACGAACTGGTGCAGTCGGCCTGCGGGAATTTTTCCTTGATGCGTTCGATGAGCGCCGGCTCGAACCGGTAGGTGCCGGTGCGGGCCCAGCGCAGCGACCCGGTCTCGAAGGCGGCGCCATGATCGAGCAGCCGTTCCCAGATCGCCGGGATCGCGTACATGCTTTCCGGAGCCCATCTGTCGATCAGCCGCGCGATCGAGCCGGCGTCCGCCCTGGGTGTCAGGTGGATCGTCCTCAGATGCATCCAGGCGACGAGCAGAAAGTTCCAGCCGGCCCAGTGGAAAAGCGGGAACATGTTGACCTCGCCGCCTCCGCCGCAGGACGGCGTGCGGGTCGCACCCGCCAGCGACCGGTGCCAACTGGCGCGATGCGATACCATCACGCCCTTGGGCTCGCCGGTGCTGCCGCTGGTCAGGAAAATCGCATGGATGTCCTCGTCATCGACGACGGTCTCGACGGGCTGCTCGGAAGCGCGCGCGAAGGCTTCTTCGAGGTCGATCGCCGGGCCGCGGCCGTTCACAACGGCGACACGCACGCCCAGCGAGCTTTGCAGGTCGGCGAGCTGCCGGTGCATGATGCCGTCGCCGACAACGAGGGCGGGCCGGACATAGCGGATCTGCGCTTCGGCCTCCGCCTGCGAAAGGCTGTCCTTGAAGGGCACGAAGACCACGCCGATCTTCTGCGTGGCGAAGAACACGTCGACTTCGCGCAGCGACATCGGACCCCAGTACATCAGCCGGTCGCCTCGGCGCAGGCCGAGGCCGAGAAGCGCGTTGGCCATGCGCGTCGCGGCGCGGTCGGATTGCGCAAATGTGCGGGTTTCATCGCCCAGCGTCACCGACAGGCGCGACGGTACGGCAGCCGCGGCGAGTTCCAGAATCCGACCGACCGTATGTTCGAATCTCACGACGATCCTCCTCCCCGCGGCAGCGCCGATCGTAAAGCCGCGGTCGGTATCGTCAATGTTTTTCTATTCCATCATGAAATATTCCGTGGGCCGGCGCCCTGGAAGAACAGGATTTTCATGGCGTCGGCCAGCCGCTCCGGCGGCGAGATGTCGGCGCGGAACCATTCGACGGCCCAGTTCATGCTGCCGAGCATGAGCATCCTCAGCATGGTCATGTCGATATCGGTTCGGATCTCGCCGGCTGTCGCCGCCTCGTCCAGCAGTGTTCGCCAGATGGCGTTGATGTCGCGGCTGATGTTGATGGCGCGCTCGCGCACTTCGGGCGAGATCTGCGCGGCGATGCGGTGGTCGGCCCGCACATAGTCGTCGTCCTTGAGGATGTGGCTGAGATAGACGGTGAAGGCGGTTTCCAGCCGCTGACGCTTGCTGGCTGAGGCCGGCAGCGCGTCGAGCGCGTCCTTCAGCCCGGTGGCGACACGCGCCGGCACGTGGCAGATGATGTCGGAGACCAGTTCCTCCTTGTTGTCGTAGTAGTAGTAGAGTCCGGTCAGATGCATGCCGGCGCGTTCGGCGATATCACTGAGCCGCGTCAGGCTGTAGCCCCGCTCCGCGAACAGCGCGGCGGCGGCGTCGAGAATCTGCTGCCGCGTCGCCTCGGACTTCCGTGTGGCCTTGCGCCCGGAAGCTCTTCTGCTGACGTGCTCGGCGATGGGCTGCGGGTCCGGATTATCCATGCGCCATAATCACCGGCCCGTGTACGAGCGTCAATTGTCGGCAGCCGGCGCCCGCCGTCGGTAGCCCGATCGTTTTCCAAGATTTCTAGTTGACATAGAAAAATAGCTTGGCTACGTCGGATACGGCCAAGGGAGGCACGCATGGAATACGAGACCTTCGTCTCGGGCATCGGCGGGCAGGGCATCCAGCTCATCTCGAAGATGTTCGCCGTCGCCGCGATGGCAAACGGGCGGCATGTGATGCTGAGCGGCGTCTATGGCGGCGAGATGCGGGGCGGCAAGTCGCTGGCCACGGTTGTCCTGGGGCTTGAGCCGCTACGCGCCTTGCCGGTCACCGCGCAGGCTTCCGCGGCCGTCGTCCTGCACGGCAATTTCTGGGAAGCGCCGCGCGAGCGGTTGCGTGCGAATGCGCTGATCCTCGCCGACAGCGAGATTTCGGCCCAACTGACGACGGAGCCGGACCAGATATTCGTCGAGGTCGCGGCGACGCGGTTGGCGCGCGAAATCGGCAACCCGCTGGTCGGCGGCATGATCCTGATGTCGGCCTTTGCCACCGCCACCGGGCTCGTCACAACCGAGCAGTTGCTGGTTGCCATGCGCAGCCTCGTTCCACCGCATCGGTCCCAGCATCTGGCGGCAAACGAGCAGGCTATCCACGCCGGAGCCCGTGCGATCGAGCCCTTGAGCCACCGGGTCGTGCTGGAGCCCGCCGCCGGGAGGCAGGCGGCATGACGAAAGCCGTCCAATCCGGCGGCACGGTGGTCATTGCCGCAGACCGCTGCAAGGGCTGTGAACTCTGCATTCCAGCCCGTCCGCCGCGTGTCCTCTCCATGTCGTCGGAAAAGAACGCGCTCGGCTACTACTTTCCGATCCTCGCCGACGGCTGCACGGGTTGCACCGCCTGCAACCTGGTCTGCCCGGATTTCGTTTTCGAGGTCTATCGGCTGAACCCGCCCGCCATGAACAGGGAGCCGGCGCAACGATGAGCAGGGTCTTTTGCGACGGCAGCGAAGCGATTGCCCGCGCGGCGATCGCATCTGGGCTGAAGTTCTTTGCCGGCTATCCAATGGCGCCGTCATCCGACCTGCTGGAGCAGATGATCGCCAGGCTGCCGAAGGCCGGCGGCGTCTGCATCAGCGCGGATACGGAGATCGAAGGCGTCAACATGGCGCTGGGCGCGGCGATCACCGGAGCCCGCGCGGCGACCGGTTCGACCGGGCAGGGTGTGGCGCTGATGCAGGAAACCATCGCCGAATGCGCGCTGCACGAGACGCCATTGGTCGTATTCACCGTGGGGCGGATGCAGCAGGACTATTTCCAGTCGACGCGCGGCGGCGGCTGGGGAGACTATCGCACGCTGTGCATGGCGCCCAAGGATGTCACCGAAGCCTACGAACTCACCCAACGGCTGTTCCATCTCGCGGACAAGTACAGGATGCCCTGCATCCTCCTGACGGACGGCATGCTGGCGCGCACCCAGGTCAGCGTCGACCTCGCGTCGGTCGAATTCGAACCCCTGCCGCCGAAGGACTGGGCTGTCGACGGAACCGGCACGGGCAGCGGACGCTCCAAGACGCACTGGACCTGGGCCGAGGGCAAGGTGAACAATCCGGGTCCCGGACCGCAGCGCCACTGGAGCAATCTTGCGGAAAAATTCGATCATGTCGCCGCGGTCGAGCCGCGGTGGGAGGTGCTCCATGAGGAGGATGCCGAAACGCTGATCGTCGCTTTCGGCACGGCCGCCAAATTCGTCGAATACGTGGTCGGGGAGATGCGGGCGGAGGGCCACAAGGTCGGCCTTTTCCGCCCGATCACGCTGTGGCCGTTCCCGGTCGACGCGCTGGAGCAGGCAGCCGCAAGCGCCAGGGCCGTCGGCGTGTTCGAACTCAACGCCGGCCAGATGATCGACGACGTCAAGCTGAGCGTCCCGAACCGAAGACTGGTGAAGGCGATCGGCGGAATCTCCACCGACAGGTCGGGCCTCAGCATCGGCGAACTGCTCGATGCCCCGGTCGTCCGCAACAGGATCGAAGCGCTGATGATGGGAGAAAAGGCATGAATGTCGCCACGCCGGTTCCGGACAATGCTGTCAAGCGGGCGCCCTTCGGTCCCAAGCTGCTGCTGAGCGAGGATCACCCGCTATGCCCCGGCTGCGGCCATCCCGTGGCGCTGCGCGTCATCCTGGAGACGCTGCAGGCGCTCGGCCTGGAGGGCCGCTCGATCGGCATTTTCGGCCATGGCTGCTCGGCACTGATGATCGGCACCATGGATGTCGACATGAACCTTGCCTTGCACGGCCGCGCGCCGGCAACCGCCACCGGCGTCAAGCGCATGCTGCCAGACAGGGTGGTCTTCACCATGCAGGGGGACGGGGACATGGTGAGCGAAGGCCTGGCCGAGGTGCTGCACACCGCGGCGCGCGGCGAGAAGATCTGCTGCTTCCTGCTCAACAACGGCGTCTTCGGCGATACCGGCGGCCAGATGACGGCCGCGTCCGTTCTCGGCCAGCGCACCAAGACGGACATGGGTGGCCGCAAAGCCGAGGAACACGGCTACCCGATCGCCATCACCAAATTGCTGGCAAGCCTCGACGGCGTGTCCTACGTCGCCCGCGCCTCCGTTCACAACGCCGCCGGCGTCACGCTGGCGAAGCGTTTCGTGCGCCAAGCCTTCGAGCATCAGCTTCAGCGGACCGGCTTTTCGCTGGTCGAGATCCTGACCATGTGCCCGACCGGATGGGCAGCCAAGACCAGCGACGGCCCGGGTTACATGATGGACACGCTGGGCAGGCAGCTCGAACTGGGAGAACTCAAGGACGTTTTGGCCACCCAATAGGGGCCGCCCAAGCAAGCCGGTCCGCGGGCTGGCGTCGGAAACACAACTTTTCAGGGACCTGGGACCGTGCGCCTTCGGCGCGCGCCGCCTGGCTGCGTGCTTGAATGACCTATGTCGTCACCGAGGCCTGCATACGCTGCAAGTACATGGATTGCGTCAGCGTCTGCCCGGTCGATTGCTTCTACGAAGGCGCCAACATGCTTGTCATCAAGCCGGACGAGTGCATCGACTGCGGGGTGTGCGAGCCGGAATGCCCGGCCAACGCCATCCTGGCGGATACCGTCGCCGAGGCCGCACCATGGCTGGCGCTCAACGCGGAGATGGCCGCGATCTGGCCGTCCATCCGGGAAAAGAGAGAACCGCCACCCGATGCCGACACCTGGAAAGACGTGGCCGGCAAGCGCGCGCTGCATTTCAGCAGGGCGCCTGGCGGCCGGGAAGCGCAAGGGAGGTGAGCACGTGGCCAATCTGCGACCCGAAACGGTGATCGGAACACGGCATTGGAACGACCGGCTGTTCAGCTTCCGGACCACCCGCGACAGCGGCTTCCGCTTCGAAAGCGGTCAGTTCGTCATGCTCGGGCTGGAGATCGCCGGCCGGCCCCTGCTGCGCGCCTACAGCATCGCCAGCGCGAGCTACGCCGAGCATCTGGAATTCTTCAGCATCAAGGTCGAGGCCGGTCCGCTCACTTCAGTGCTGAAGGAGATACGTCCGGGCGACTCGGTCTTGCTGGGCCAGAAACCCACGGGCACGCTGCTGCTCGACAATCTGACGCCCGGCAGGAACCTCTACCTCGTGGCCGCCGGCACCGGGCTCGCGCCATTCCTCAGCCTCATTCAGGAGCCGGACGTCTACGAGCGTTATGAAAAGGTGATCGTTGTGCACGGCTGCCGCTTCAGAAGCGAACTCGCCTATGCCGACTTCATTTCCCGAGAGCTTGGCCGCAACGAACTGGTCGGCGAACAGGTGCGCGAGCAGTTGCTCTACCATGCCTCGGTGACGCGCGAGCCGGCTCCGGGCCAGCCGCGGCTTACCGAACTGCTGGCCAGCGGCGGCTGACCAAGGACCTTGCCCTTAGCCCCCTGGACGCCGCAGCCGATCGCCTGATGCTGTGCGGTAGCATGGCTATGCTCGACGACATGCGCGCCATCCTCGGCGAACGCGGTTTTACCGAGGGCAGCCACGCAGGCGCGGGCGAATTCGTCTATGAAAAGGCGTTTGTGGGGTAGCGGACCCTTATGCCGCAGTAACTGTCACGGGGTTGGCCGGCGGCTGGGTGGCGATATTCGCAAAAAGTGTCTCTTTGAGAGATTGAGGTTCGTCGCCCGCAAATCACGCCGGGACGAACCGAACCCGGCCATCGCGCGAGGAGCCATGTCCCGGTTCGGCTGATCCAGGCCTGACCATCCCGAAGGCCAGGTCGATATGCCTGTCCCGCCGCACCTCATGGATTTCCATAAGGTGCGGCTCAGGCATGGCGGGACTAGGGTGGGGAATGAGTTCGCCAGCCCAGACAATGAGGAGAAGTGCTACACGAAGCGCAGACAGCCTTCAGCCATTCTTTTTCCGGCAGGAGAACCCCACTATGCGCGTCTGGTCGCACCGTCCACAATTCCTGCACCTGGGGCTTTTCTTCGCCGCCTATGTCGCCGGTTGCGGATTTGCTCAGGCGCTCGCGATCGTGCCCGGAATAACCGTTTCAATCTGGCCCCCGGCCGGAGTCTTTATCGCGACGCTCATTCTCACCTCTCCGTACAGTTGGCCGTGGTGGGTGTTGACGGGCTGTCTTGCCGAGATGTTCGCGCAGCTCGTGTGGTTCCACAGTCCGTTGGCGGCCGGCTTCCTGATCTATGTCGGCAATGCGCTCTGCGCGACCGTCGGGGCAACTCTGGTGAACCGGACATGTGGGCGGCCGGTTCGGCTGGAAACCTTGCGCGAGGTCCTCGCATTCGTCGTGCTCGGCGCGGGCGTCGCGCCGCTCGTAAGCGCGACGGTGGGAAGTGCGACGCTTGCTTGGTTCGGCGTAGAATCGCAGACCTTCACGGCGGTGTGGCCTCTGTTCTGGATTGGCGACGCGACCGGGATCCTGCTCGTGGCTCCACCGGCGCTGGTCGCGATCCAGTATTGGCGCGGCAAGACCCAACTCTCGGCCGGGCAGTGGACGGAAGCCGGCATACTGGGCCTGATCTTTCTGGGGGTCGCCGGGTTCTCCCTGAGTGACCACCATCTGCTCTCTCCCTACATCGTCCTGCCGCCCCTTCTGTGGGTGGCGGCGCGTTTCGAGTTCAGAGGCGCCGCCGTCGCCCTGACGCTCCTCGCCCTCGTGACGATGGCGCTGACCATAACCGGTGATAGCCAGTTCGTCGGCGATCCCGAGTCCCAGAGGCAAAGGCAGGTCATGCTGCAGCTTTTTCTGGCGATCTCTGCATTTTCGGCGCTCATCGTGGCCGCCACATCCCGGCAGCTTCAACTGGCGCTGGTCACATCGCGCGACAGGGAGCGGGAGTTCTCCCGACTCGTGGACATGGTTCCCAGCCACGTCTGGCGCCTGACGCCCGACGGCGAGCCGGTTTTCTTCAACAAGCGCATGGTGGATTTCCTCGGCCTGGATGTGGAGGATACGGACAGGCCGGGCATGAGCCGCCTGACGGCAATGATAGAGGCCAGCATCCATCCGGACGATGCAGTGGCCTTCGAGGACCTGCTCCGCCGCCGTCTTGCCGGCGGCGATATTTTCGCAATGCGCTATCGCCTGCGCCGCCACGACGGCGTCTATAGGTGGATGTCGAGCCGGGCGGAACCGATGCGGGATGAGGACGGGCGCATCGTCCAGTGGTACGGGCTTTGTCACGACGTCGACGATCAGATGCACGCGGAAGAGGCGTTGCGCCGCAGCGAGCGGCAGCTTCAGGAAATGATCGACGCTGTGCCGGTCCGCATCTGGAGCGCGACGTCGACGGGCGGCCCGGTCTACTTCAACAAGAGATACCAGGACCATTTCCGTTCCGTGATGGCGAACTTCGAAACGATCGAGGAGCCGCGTATCGAGAATTTGCTGCAGGATCTGGTTCATCCGGAAGATACTCCCGAAGTGCGGCGCACGTTGCGGAATTGTTTCGAGGCTGGTGAGGCCTCCGCAATGCGATTCCGCTGGCTTGAAAAGGATGGTGTCTACCGGTGGGCGGAGTGCAGGGTCGAGCCCCGGCGAGACCAGGATGGCGTGATAACGCAATGGTACGGCGTCTCTCTGGATATCGACGAAGAGGTCCGCGCGCAGGAGGCATTGCGCGAGCGGGAGCGCGAGCTTTCACAGCTCGTGGACATGGTCCCTGTCCAGATCCGACGCCTGACGCCAGAAGGCAATCCGACCTTCTTCAACAAGCGTCTGCTCGATTTCTTCGGTCTGAACGATCCGGCGCAATTGGACAAGCCGGACATGAGCCGTCTGGCGGCAGCCATAACGACCCTCGTGCATCCAGAAGATGCCGCCCGCCTCCTGGAGACGGTACGCCACTCCTTCGCCACCGGCGAACCTTACTCGATGAAATATCGTATGCGTCGCGCGGACGGCGCGTACCGCTGGGTCGATGGCCGCGGGGAGCCGGTGCGGGACCAAAGCGGAGCGATCGTGCAATGGTACGCAATCTCCATCGATGTCGACGACGAGATGCGCGCTCAGGAAGCGCTGCGCGACCGGGAGCGGCAGCTTCAGCAACTCATCGATACCGTGCCGGTGCAGATCTGGTGCGTCTCGCCCGGAGGAGACCCGGCATACATCAACAAGACCATGATGGACTATATCGGCATGAAGCTCGGCGATTTCGACGCCGAAGGAGGGCTGCCCAGCGCGATCCAGACCATCGTCCACCCGGATGACAGGGCTTCTCTATTCGGAGCCCTGTCACATTCGTTCAAGACGGGCGAACCGTTCGAGATGAAGTTCCGCAACCTGCGATGGGACGGACGATATCGCTGGACGGAAGGCCGCGCAGCGCCGCTTCGCGACGACGCCGGTCGCATCGTCCGCTGGTACGGCGCCAATGTCGACATCAACGACATGGTCACTTCACAGGAAGCGCTGGAGGCGAACAGGCGGCAACTGGAGCAGATGATCGAAGCGGTGCCCTTCAGCATCCTGAGCTTCTCGCCCTCGGGCAAGCTGACCTACGCCAGCAAACGCTATCTGGAGCAGGCCGGTTCACCCACGGCGGGCATCGAGGATTTCGATGCTCTTGTCCAAGAGGTAGCGCACCCCGAGGACTTTCCTGCCGTAATCCAAAGGGCGCGGCATGGCTTCGCGACCGGGCAGCCCTTCGTGAACCGGCTTCGCCGGCGCCTCAAGAGTGGCGGCTACCGCTGGATAGAGGCGCGCGCGCAGCCGCTGCACGACGCGCAGGGCACGATCGTGCAATGGTATGTCGCTTCGATCGACATTGAAGAGGAGATGCGCGCGCAGGAGGCGCTGCGGGAGCGGGAGCGCTTCCTTTGGCAGCTTGTCGAAACGCTGCCGGCGATGATTGACTGCGCCGCGCCGGATGGCGAGCCGGTCTATCGCAGCCAGCAGCTCCGCGAATTCCTTGGCTATGACCTTGAAGAATTGGACGGAAGCGGAAAGTCCCGGCTTGCCGGAACGCTCGACGCGGGTGTTCATCCCGACGAGGTAGCGGGCGTCAAGGAGCAATATGCCCGGTCGCTGTCCACCGGCGAGCCGTATGCACGAAAACATCGTCTGCGACGTTTCGACGGCGAGTATCGCTGGGTCGAGACGCGCGCCGCGCCGATGCGCAACGGCGAAGGCGCCATCGTGCAGTGGAACGTCATCTGCCTGGACATAGACGGCGAGGTTCGGATTCAAGAGGAACTGCGCTTGGCGCAGGAAAGGCTCGCACGCGCCAGCCAGGCGGCGAGCCTTGCGGAGCTTTCGGCTTCCATTGCGCACGAGGTGAACCAGCCGCTGGCGGCGATCGTCGCCAACTCGCATGCCTGCCAGCGCTGGCTCAATGCCGAGCCGGCAAACATCGAGCGGGCGCAGAAAACAGTTGAGCGCATCATCCGGGACGCCAACTCGGCCGCGGATGTCGTCGGGCGCATCCGTGCCCTGTTCAGGCGGTCCGTGGAGATGAGAGACAGGACGAGGCTCGACAGCGTCGTCACCGAGGCGCGCGACCTCATGCAAGAGGAGGCAGCAAGGCGACGCGTCCGCATGGATATCGAGGTGGAAGGCGATCTGCCGCCAGTGGCGCTCGATCGCGTTCAAATCCAGCAGGTCCTGGTCAATCTCATCCGCAACGGTGTGGAGGCGATGGACTCCAGTGCGGGCGACCGAGTTCTTCGCGTCCACGCGCGCCGGATCGGGAATGTCGTCGAGACAGCGATCAGCGACCGCGGCCCCGGTGTCCAGTCTCCGGACAGGATGTTCGAGCCATTCTTCACGACGAAGCAGAACGGCATGGGCATGGGTCTCGCGATCTGCCGCTCGATCGTCGAGGCTCACGGCGGAAGGTTATGGGCGGAGAAGAACGAACCGCACGGAGCGACGTTCATCTTCACGTTGCCGGTTGAGATGAAGACGGCGCCATGACGTTCAACGAGCCCATTGTCTTCATCGTGGATGACGACGAACGCATCCGGGAGGCGCTTGGCGACCTTCTGGAGTCGCACGGCATGCGCGCCATGGCCTTCGGATCGGCCTGCGACTATGTCGGCGCGGACAAGCCGGACGTCCCGGCCTGCCTTATCCTCGATGTCGAACTGCCGGATATCAACGGCCTCGAACTGCAGAGGCAGATCGCGGAAGGCCACCATCCGCCGATCGTTTTCATAACGGGCCATGGCGACATCCCGTCCTCGGTGCGTGCGATCAAGCACGGCGCCGTGGATTTTCTGACCAAGCCTTTCAGCGATGCGGACCTGATGGCCGCGATTGATATGGCGATCGCCCAGGACCGGGAAAACCGATCGGAGCGCGCTGAACTCGATGTGCTGAGGCAACGCTTCGATGAACTGACGCCGCGCGAGCGCGAGGTGCTGCCGCTGGTGGTTAGCGGCCTTCTCAACAAGCAGGCTGCTGCTGAACTGGGGATCAGTGAGGTCACGCTGCAAATCCACAGAAGGAATGTGATGCAGAAAATGGCGGCGGCGTCGCTCGCCGATCTCGTGCGTATCGCGGAGAGATTGGAAATACCGATCACCCACTCGCGCCGGGCGGGAGGGAACTGATCGTGAGCAATGGAAGACCAGTCGTGGCGATTGTCGATGACGATCCGAGACTGCTCGAGTCACTGCAGGATCTCCTGGAGTCCGCGGGTTATGTGGCCCGCAGCTTCTCGTCGGCGGGATCGCTGCTCGGCAATGGGCTGTCAGGCGTGGACGTGCTGATCACCGATATCGGTATGCCTGGAATGGACGGTTTCGAACTCCGCGACCTAGTGAAGAAAGTGCGTCCGGAACTGCCGGTGTTCCTGATCACCGGCCGCCATGAGATCGCCGATCGGGTCCGGACCCAGCGCATCAGCGGGTTTTTCCGAAAGCCTTTCGATGCGAAGGCCCTGCTTGCGGCCGTCGGCGACGTATTACGTGATCAAAAGATGGAGGGTAAGCATGAGAAATGACCTGCCAATACCCCGTAGATCGGCGCCGTTGTCACCGCCGCGGAGATGCGAAACAGAGCAGCCGCTCGTCATCATTGTCGATGACGATGCTTCCGTCCGCGAGGCGCTGTCCGAACTCATCCTTTCGGCTGGATTTCGGCCAGTCTCATTCGCCTCGACCCGAGAATTGCTTGACGCGGAAATATTGGACTGCCCCGGTTGCCTGATCCTCGATGTACGCATGCCGGGCGCCAGCGGCCTCGACCTGCAACGTCAACTTGCTCAAAACGGTAACCTCAAGCCGATCATCTTCCTGACCGGGCATGGCGACATCCCGATGACCGTGCAGGCGATGAAGGCCGGCGCCGTGGATTTCCTCACCAAACCAGTGCGGGATCAAACGCTGCTCGACGCGGTGATTGCGAGCATTGCGATGGATGCCGCGCGGCGAGCGGAAGCCGTGGTCGTCAAGCGCAACGTCGAACGCCTTGAGACGCTGACGCCACGCGAGCGCGAGGTTCTGCATGAAGTGGCCCGCGGGCGCCTCAACAAACAGATCGCCTTCAACCTCGGCATCAGTGAAGTGACGGTGAAGCTGCATCGCGGCAATGTCATGCGCAAGATGGAGGCCGCTTCGATTGGCGAGCTGATCCGGGCGTGGGAAACATTGCCTGTGCCGATGCGCGAGGCCGGCGCGACGAGGACTTTGGCTTGATAAGGCTTTCGTACAAGGTCGCCAGCGCGCCGGCAGGGCAATGCGTCGGCGGCCGGAGGCTTGAAAACTGAATTCGTTGGATATGACGAATTCAAGCGGAGAGCCGGATGCCTTTGGGAGCTTATTCTTCGAAGGGCGCGGTTGACACGAGGTCCACCGAGGACTGAGCCCGGTATCCGTCCACATAGCGTTCGCCAAAATCCCTGACGAAGTTGTCGTAGGTCGTTTCCGGCCTCGCCGTGGCGATGTGACAGAAGCACCGGGTGATCCGCCGCTTCATGTCGAGCCGCGGGAATTCCTTGACGATCCCAGCGATCTCCGCGGCGGGGACGATCTCGTATTGCAGGCCGACCACGTCCAGGCAGATGCCGGCGGTGCAGAGCGCCACCTCCGCCTCCTTGTACAGGCCGATCGACGGTGTCGAGTTGAGGGCGACGCTGTCCCAGATCAGTTGTGCCCGGCGCTCGTCGACACCGGCTTGCCGTGCGAACACGAGCAAGGTCGGCGCCTTCGACTTCGAAGCGGCGTGGGCCGTCAAAGTGCTCGTTGAGTGTGACGTCGTGCAGGAGCGTTCCCACGGCGACGACCTCCGCATCGTGATCGATGTTGCGAAGCTGTCCGATCCTTACCGCGAACAGCCAGGAGCGGACGACGTGGTTGAACAGATAGGGTTCGCATTCCCTCCGGGCGTAATCGAGGGCTCGTCCTACGAGTGGCGTGTCTGGAACAGAGATCCCCGCGAGCACACGACTGTTGATAACGTTCGCGTCCATGGTCCTCACCGGGTTTTTCAGCAACGGTTCGCCGGCGCCTGCGCACCGAAGATTCGGCGCAGGCCGTCACGTAAGCCCCAGGCCGCCGTCGATGGCAATCACCTGTCCGGTCACCCAGTCGGAAGCCGGATCGGCCAGATGCACAATCCACCGGGCAACGTCGTCCGGATTGCCGCGGCGTTGCAGCGGTATCATCTCGCGTTCCGTTTCCTCGATGACGGCGGCCTGTTCCAGCGACAGGCCCATCATGCCGGTCAACGCGCCCGATTCGGTCGGGCCGGCGGCGACGGCGTTGACACGCACGGCTCGCGGCGCGAGTTCCAGCGCCCAGCAGCGGGTGAGGTGCTCCAGCGCCGCCTTGCTGGCGGCGTAGTGGGAGAGATCGGCCCCAGGCTTCTGGCCGAAGGTGCTCGATATGTTGACGATCGCTCCTCTGACCGCCGCCAGGTGGGGAAGTGCGGCCTGCGTCAGCAGGCTGGGGCCGACGACGTTCACGGCGAATATCTTTTCGATCTTGTCGGCGGTGGCTTCGCCGAGCGGCATGATGGCGCCGGCGCCGGCATTGTTGACCAGCACGTCCAGGCGGCCCCACCTGTCGATTGCGGTTGCGACGGTGCGTGCCGCGTCCCCGGGCTCGGCGACGTCGGCGACTAGGCCGGATATGTTCGGGTGCTCGGCTGCCACTTCGTCCAGCGGGGCAGGGCGGCGGCCCGTGATGAGGACCTTTGCGCCTTGCCTTGCAAAACCCAGCGCCGCGGCGCGGCCGATGCCGGAGCTGCCGCCGGTGACGATGACGACCTTGTTGTCGAATGTGGACATGATCTTGTTCCTGGCCAGCCCGCGAGCCGGGTGAATTGTCTGATTGACGGCGTTTTGGGAATGCTGAGGAATGAAGGCGGCGACCGGATCGCTCGCCGGGAAGTCAGCTCCAACGTCTTGGCGTTGTTGGGAAACGGCCTATTGATAGCCGATGCCGGTGACGTAGTTGACCAGCATCCGCTCTTCCATCTGTTCCTGCTCGAACAGGGCTTTCATCGCGTCGCGGATGTCCAGTATGCCGAGAGGCTTTCTGCCACCATCGACCACCGGGATGTTTTGCAGGCTTCGCGCGGCCATGGTTTGCCACACGTCGTGAACATCGTCCGACGGGCTGCACGTCGCCACCGACCTGCTCATGAGTTCGGACACCGGCGGCGCCGAGCATGTCGATCCGGCGAGATGGCGGACGAGGTCGGATTTTGTGAGCACGCCCGCCGCGCCGCCCTTGCCGTCGCAGACCACGACGAGCCCGACGCCTGGCCTGGACAGCCATTGGGCCGCGGTTTGCAGGCCGGCGTCGAGCCCGATGACGGCGAGACGCGACGACGTCACCGCATGCAGTTTTTCGATAAGCATAACGACCGTCCTTGCCTTGTCGGCCGCGCCGCCGGGTGTCGGCGGCGCGGCGCTCTTCCTGCTCAAGCCGATCCGGAAAATCCCGGCTTAGTCGTCCAGGGGCAGCACCAGTTCCGTGTCGCTGGTGTCGACGACGAACACCGCCAGCAGCTTGGCGGGTTCGGTCGCGCTGGCATTGGCGCTGACGCTGTGGCGATCGCCGGGATATTCGGACCAGCTTTCGCCGGCGCGATAGGTGACTTCCGGCTCGTCATTGACCTTGCTGCGGATCGCGCCTTCAAGAACCGTGGCGTAGATGAAAGCCGACTTCGGATGCAGATGGCCGGGCGAGCTGCCGCCGGGCTCATATTCGACGAGCACGCCTCTCATGCTCTTGCCCGGCACGTTCGGCAGCGGGTGGTCGTAGACGAGCTTCACGCCCTTGATGGACAGGCCGGCGGGCTTGTGGCTCGCCGCGTCGTCGGCCATGGCGCCGGTCGCGAAGGCAGCCGCAAGGGCGGTGGCGCATAGGATTTTCCGGATCATTGTCTTGGCTCCAGTTTGCGGTTGAGGATGGATGGTGATCGCCGGCCGGCGGGGAGGGCGGCCGGCGATCGGGCTCTCGCTGTGGGGACGCGGCGAAAGCCTATGACCGGATGAAGGCGAGCAGGTCGGGGTTCACCGCATCGGCATGGGTGGTGCACATGCCGTGCGGGAATTTCTCGTAGACCTTGAGGGTCGCGTGCTTCAGGATCTTGGCCGAAAGCAGCGCCGAGTCGGCGATCGGTACGATCTGGTCGTCGTCGCCGTGCATCACAAGCGTCGGCACGTCGATGGCCTTCAGATCGTCAGTGAAATCGGTCTCCGAAAAGGCCTTGATGCCGTCATATTGTGCCTTGGCGCCGCCTATCATGGCCTGCCGCCACCAGTTCTGGATGACGCCCGGGATCGGCGTCACCCCCGGCCGGTTGAAGCCGTAGAACGGGCCGCCCGCGAAATCGAGATAGAACTGCGCCCGATTGGCGGCGAGCGACGCGCGCAGGCCGTCGAACACCTCGACCGGAAGCCCGCCGGGGTTGGCCGGCGTCTTCACCATGACCGGCGGCACGGCGCCGATGAGGACCAGCTTTGCGACGCGCCCCTTGCCGTGGCGGGCGACATAGCGGGCCGCTTGTCCGCCGCCGGTGGAATGGCCGATATGGACTGCGTTGCGGAGGTCGAGGTGGTCGAAGACGGCCGCGGCGTCGGCCGCGTAATGGTCCATGTCGTGCCCCTCGCTCACCTGCGCCGAGCGGCCATGGCCGCGCCGGTCATGGGCGACGACGCGAAAACCCTTGCCGAGAAAATAGAGCATCTGTCCGTCCCAATCGTCGCTGCTCAGCGGCCACCCGTGATGGAAGACGATCGGCTGGGCCTCCTTCGGCCCCCAGTCCTTGTAGTAGATTTCAGTCCC
Organism: Mesorhizobium sp. IMUNJ 23232; assembly: GCF_044326205.1. Classification (NCBI taxonomy): domain Bacteria; kingdom Pseudomonadati; phylum Pseudomonadota; class Alphaproteobacteria; order Hyphomicrobiales; family Phyllobacteriaceae; genus Mesorhizobium; species Mesorhizobium sp. IMUNJ 23232. The sequence continues at coordinate 161,727 of NZ_JBIRCY010000002.1, read as the reverse complement.
GTCCTTGGTGGTGATCGTGCTCATGCTCGTTGTTCCTGAACTGGAAGAGGGGTGGGCCTGCCCGTCCTGCGCCCGCGCGGCCAGGGGCAGGCCGGCCGCCACCGTGGCGGCCAGAGCGCCCAGCAGGACGTCGCGGCGCGATGCTCCGCACGGGCAAGAAGACTCGTCTTTCATCATTTCGCACCTTGGCGTTCGTGCTCGGCCCGCGCGCGGTATCGGGAGGACGCGCGGGCTGCGGATGAGCTGGATCAGTGGCGCTGGAGCGAGGCGCGGGGAAGCCATTCCTCGAAGCGGATCGCGCCGATGCGCGCCTTGCCGGCGGGGACCAGCGAGCCGTCCTCCAGCTCCGTGCCGAAATATTTTGCATGCGGATCGGCAACCACTTTTCGTGGGTCCTTGGTCCCTTTCAGGAACCGCGCCACGAACTCGTTGAAGCGCTCCCGCTCGGGCCCCGCGATGTCGATGGTGCCGTTGAGCGGCGGGGCGAGCGCCACGTCAGCCATCACGTCGGCGACGTCGTCCGAGGCGATCGGCTGGAACGAGACGGCCGGCAGCCGAATGACGTCGCCGACAACCGCCGACTGGGCGATGCCGCCCAGGAATTCGAAGAACTGCGTCGAGTGGACGATGGTGTAGGGTATGCCGGAAGCCTTGATCAATCTCTCCTGCGCCATCTTGGCGCGCATGTAGCCGCTGTCGGGCAGGCGCTCGGTGCCAACGATCGACAGCGCGACGTGATGGTGCACGCCGGCCTTGGCCTCGGCGGCGGCGAGGTTGCGGCCGGACGTCTCGAAGAACTCCAGCACGGCCTTGTCCTCGAAGGACGGTGAGTTCGCGAGGTCGATGACGACCTGCGTTCCCGCCAGAGCCTCGGCGAGCCCCTCGCCGGTGATGGTGTTGACGCCGGAGTTGGGTGAGGCCGCGATCACCTCATGGCCTTTCTTGCGCAGCCGCTCGACCGTCTTCGAGCCGATCAGCCCGGTGCCGCCAATAACCACGATCTTCATGTCTGGTCTCCTTGTCCGCTTTTTCGGGATCGGATTGTCCGCCGTGCCGCCTCTTGCGGCTGGCGCGGCCAATCCGTCTCGCCAGCAACAATGCGCCCGAGCCGCCGGCCGAACCATCGAACCTAAGCGTCTGTCGGGGGATGCGAAGGTCTAGGGCAGGCTCGTCCAGAGGCTGGGGACCCTGTCCGGCAAGAGGCGGAAAGCAGCATCCCAGGCATCTGTCGACCGGACGATCGGGGCAAATGGCGGCCGTTCGTGTGCAGCGGGATACGCGCTGGGAGGTTCGATCGCCTCGATCGGCAGGCGAAACGGCTGTTCCGCATCGCGTCCGCACTGGCAGTCCATCAAGACTATAGCGCGACATATACCGCGGTATGGCTCGCCCTCATCCTCGATCCAATCGACGGAAGATACCCGCCACCATAACGTGCTGAATGGCCAAGGCCGCCAAGTGTCTTCAACACGAAGGGGGGGTTAATTTGTCACGCGCGGAAACAAGCTCGGGCGGAGCCGGCCACAATACCCGCGATCGAGATGCCGGCGTTGACTTGCACGGCCGGGCGATGGAGCAGCCGGCAGCCGGCATTGTTCATGACCTGGGCAATCTCATCCAGGTTGCATCCTCTGCTTTGAACCGCGTCGCCCGTGACCCGAGTGTCTCGACGGCTCCGGCGCTGGAACCAGTGATCGACAGTGCCAAAACGGCCCTGCAACGGGCGGGTCGGCTTGTCCGGGAGACGCTCGTCAGAGCCCAGGAGAGCCGTCGCGACAATGCATGTGGCGACGTCGGCGCGTGCCTGGCTGAGGTCCAGACGTTTGTCCGAAGCGCTTGGGAGCCGAACTTTCGTATCGATCTCAGTGTCGAATCCGGCGTGCCCTCCGTGCAATGCGACCAGGTGGGCTTGCAGAATGCGGTTCTGAATCTCGTCTTCAACGCCCGCGACGCGATGCCGGACGGCGGCCTGATCTCGATCGACGCTGTGGCGGTCGTTCAAGGGCCTGACACGATCGTCGAGCTTCGCATCGCGGACAGCGGCATCGGCATGACCTGCGAGACGGTGCGTCGCGCCTTCGATCTGTTTTTCACCACGAAGGGCGAGGGCCTGGGCGGCGTCGGCCTGCCAATGGTGAAGCACTTCGCCGAGGAGCATGGCGGGAGCGTCGAAATCGAGAGCGTGCTCGGGTCTGGCACAACCGTGATCCTGCGATTGCCCGCTGCACAGCCGTGAAACGAAGACGAGACCATGTTCGGCGTCTGGTTCGACGGCTTGCCCGACGAAGAAACGATGAACGCGTTGTTCAGCGGCGTGCCGAGATAGCCTGTTCCGCCCTGCCGCCGCGGCCGGTGCCGGTCATTCGGCAATTCTCGTGACGTAGGAAATGCCAGTGGTATCCCGCTGATATTGGGCCGATAGCACGCCTTCGTCAGGTCGCGCGCGCGAACGGTCTCGGCTACACTGGGCGGATGGCGGAGGTTACCATGCTTACTCTCTATTCCTACCCAAAACTCTTCGGCGTTGCCGACAACAACGGATACGGGTTGAAGGTGTATGCCTTCCTCAAGCTGACCGGCGTTCCTTTCATCCATCAGAACGTCTTCGACGCCTCTGCCGCGCCGCGAGGCCAGCTCCCCTACATCGTCGACGACGGAGAGGTCGTCGGCGACAGCGGCACTATCCTGGTCCATCTGATCCGGAAGTACGGCCTTACCATCGACACGGCGCTGACAGCCGCGCAGCGCGACACAAGCCATATGATCACGCGCATGCTCGACGATCTCTATTGGGTGATGTCCTATTCGCGCTGGCAGGATGAGCAATACTGGCCGGCCTTTCGCGACGCGCTGCTGCGCGAACATCCGCGCCTGACCGAACAGGATCTCGGCAAGGCGCAGGAATTCAACTCACGGCGCTACTATTACCAGGGCATCGGGCGCTACGTGCCGGCCGATGCCTATGCCCGGGGCGTCGCCGATCTGGAGGTCTTGGCGAATCTTCTTGCCGGCGGCCAATATGTGCACGGGCCGCAACCCACCAGCGTCGACGCCGCCATCTACGGTTTCACAGCCAACATCCTGTTCTATCCGATCGAGACGTCGCTGAAGCGGTTTGCCGCATCCCAGCCGGAGCTTGTCCGCCATTGCCACGCCATCCACGCCGCCATTGCCTGATCGGCGCGGACCGCAACGCTCCGGAGCGCAGGGCGCGTCGAACTTGAATCCACCCGAAAATCACGGATCAGCGGCAGCACCAGTGTGTCGACTGCTGCTACTCCGCCAGGCGGGGATGGTCATGGTACCTTCTCGTCTTCCATTTGGCCGGATGTTCGAACGCGCCTGAACGGAACGGCGTGAAACACCGTCCGGATGGCATTTAGCAGCGCGAATTTCGATCGCACCTGCCGCTGGCCGGCGACGCCATCGGCGAAGGCGGACGTCCCGGCCGACAGGATCGCCGCGAGATCCTCGGCCATCTCGGGCCGGTCGAGCAGCAGGGGAGCAAAACTCTGCTGATCGATCTCGTAGACCACGACATGGCTCATCGCCTGCAGCGTCGCAATCTCGCCGATGCCGGCGAGCAGGCCCGTCTCGCCGAAGAAGTCGCCCGGCGCCAGGCGGCCGATTTCCTCCGGATGCGTTTCGTCCCCGCCTCTCAGCCGCGCGATGACGCCCGCCCGCACGATCATCAGGGAGGATAGCGCGTCGCCCTGGCGCACGATGACCTCGCCCTTGCGGTAGGTGCGCACCGTGGTCGTTGCCGCGAGAGCCTCCTGCTCGTCCCCGGTCAGCCGGGAGAACAGCGGTATGGCCCTGATCAGGTCGATCGGGGCGGGCTGCTGCGGGGCCGCCGTCTCCTCGCTCGGCAGGTCGGTCATGGAGATCGAGGCGGTCGGCGGCATCGCCAGCAGCAGGCCGGTCGATTTTGAATGGCGATAGACGAGATCATAGATCTCGTTCCGTGCCGCGATCCGCTGGGCGACAGTGGCGACGCGGTAGATCAGCTCCACCTCGATCGCCATCGCATCCAGGCTCCTGATCTTGACGGCGGGCGGCGGTTCCTTCTGGATGGAATTGCAGCTCAGCAGGGCAGTGCGCATCACGTCCGCGACGATGGCCGGCATTTTTGTCGGCGCCAGCCTGACGACGAGCGACAGCCCATGGCTCTCGTCCGGGCTGCTGATGTTGGTCAGCCCGAGTTTTGCCAGAAAACTGTTCGGCAATGCCACGACATTATGGTCGGAGGTGAGCAGGTGGGTCGAGCGCCAGTTGGTCTCGACCACCCGGCCTTCGGTGCCGTCGCTCAAGACGATCCAGTCGCCGAGCACATAGGGCCGGCCGAGATTGAGCGCGATGCCTGAAAACAGGTCGCTCAGCGTGTTCTGCAGGGCCAGTCCGAGGATGATGGCGAAAACGCCCGAGGTGGCGATCAGCGTTCCCACCGGCACGGCGAAGACGAACGCCAGCACCGACAGCAGCATGCCGGCATAGACCACGCCGACGACGAGATCCTGCAACAGACGCGCCTCGCGCGGCTTGCGCTCGACGACGAGATAGATGCGGACGAAACCGATCAGGGCCCAGGCGAGATGCAGCCACCAGAGCAGCTTGACCGATCCGATCAGAACCGCATTCGCCGTGGTCACGTCTCCGCGTGGAGGCTCGTAGGGGACGACATGCTGGTTGAGCAGCATCCCCGACATGACAAGGAAAAAACCGATCTGGACGACCAGCCTGACATTGGCCAGGCGCCTGGGAATGAGATGCCAGACGACGATGCCCGCAAGACCGACTGCTGCGATGGAGAGGAGGGGACTGCTCCACCCTTCCGATATTGGACCGAGTTCAAGCATGGTCTGGCTGCTGGCTCTGCGGCATGTTGCGGGCATCGACCGGCAGGAACACCGCGCGGGCAAGCAGATCCGGTCCGACGCCGCGCTTGGCCGGCGGCATCGCTGTATCAACGCCCCAGAGTCTCCAGAGAATCCGCAGCGCTTTCGAGCGGAGGGAACGCAGCGTCATTTTTCGATTCACCTTCCGTCGGGCAACGGCCTTCCAACAATGCCAAGTCTTCCCGGTTGCCGGCTATCGTGCCGAGGGAGCGAGCGTCCGATACGTTGGTCTATGCGTTGCTGATTGAAGGGCTAAGTTCGATTGCCGGGGACGCTGCGGAAAATCGGTCCTCGCGACCGGCAGTGTTGCCGATAGGGAAGCGAGCCGTTGCCTGGCTGGTCAGCGACAAGGAAATGGTGTCGCGCTGGGCCGCCAAGCGCAATGCCGCAGCCAGAGTTGGGTCGACGGTTCATACCCAGGGGCTTTTGCCTTGACCGTTCACGCCGCCCCTCACTGTCCTGCCGGACATCTCTCCCCGTGAACGGGGAGAGAGACGATGGCCGCGATGATTTCGCTAATCGTCAACGTTGAAGGTTGGCGAAAACGGCGAAGCTTAGTCCCTCTCGCCGTTCACGGGGAGAAATGTCCGGCAGGACAGTGAGGGGCGGCGCGGACATCAGCGGGCATTGTGTCGAGCGGTGGGCATCTGGCCTCGACGGGCGTACTCCCCGCAGCATCCATCCAATCTGTCGACGGCTCTTCGGATGAAAAAGGCGCGCCGGTCGATCAATCGATCGGCGCGCCGTCGGCAAGGCTATTCAATGCGCGTGCTTGCCGGCGCGGTTGTCCCAAAAAGTCATGCGGCGGTCGCCGCCCGGGCCGCTGGCGCTGACATGCGACAGCAGCTCGACGATCTCCGGCTGCGGCGCGGCCAGCACCTCCTCCGTCGCACCCTCGACCTCGGCGCGCATTTCGGTGCGCAGCGCGTCGACACCGCCCGCATCCAGCGCTCCCTCGCCGACCAGTTTGTCGGCGAACAGGTTGATCGGATCGCGCTGCAGCCATTTGTCGAGTTCGCCCGGCAGGCGATAGGTCGCCGGGTCCGAGCGCGAATGGCCGGAATAGCGGTAGGTCTTCATTTCGATCAGCGAGGGGCCTACGCCGGCCCGCGCCCGCGCTACCGCCGTCTCCATCGCCGCCGCCACCGCGTCGACATCCTGGCCGTCGACGATGACGCCCGGCATGGCGTAGCTGGTGGCGCGGATGGCGATGTCCTCGATCGGCGTCGTCAGGTTGATGCGGCTGTATTCGCCATAAAGATTGTTTTCGCAGACGAAGACCACCGGCAGCTTCTGGATCGCCGCGAAGTTCAGCGATTCATGGAAGGCGCCGATATTGGCCGAACCGTCGCCGAAGATCGCCACGGCGACACGGTCCGTGCCACGCGCCTTGGCGGCGATGGCCGCGCCGCAGGCGATCGGCAGGCCGGCGCCGATGATTGCCGCCGTCGGCATCAGGCCGACGCTCGGCTCGACCAGATGCATCGAGCCGCCCAGCCCGCCGGCGCAGCCGATGACACGGCCGCAGATCTCGCCGAGCACACCTTGCGGCGTGGCGCCGAGCGCCAGCGCGTGGCTGTGGCCGCGATAGGTGCAGGTGACGATGTCGTCAGGGTCTATGCTGCGGGCGATGCCCACTGCGACCGCCTCCTGGCCGTTCGCCAGATGGGTGGAGCCACGCACATAGCCGTCCGAGAACAGTTTTTGGATGCGCTCCTCGACGAACCGGATCTCCATCATCCGTTTCAACTGCTCGACACGGTCTCCCAGCGCCTCGCGGCGGGCGATTGGGGTGTTTGAGTTCTTGGCGGTCATGATGCCTTCCTCCACCAGGGTTCGGGCGTGCGGTTCTTGGAGATCAGCGAGGCGGCCTGCATCGCCACATATTCCGGGCTCGGCAGGTAACGGGCCTCGAGTTCGCCGTTGTACGGCACCGGCGCATCTGGAAGCGTGATGCGCAGCGGCGGCGCCTTGAGTTCGCCGAACAGTTCGGTCGAGACCGTGGCGACTATGTCGCCGCCCCAGCCGCTGCCGGCCGTCGCTTCCTCAACCGTGATCAGGCGACCGGTCTTGCGCACCGAGTTCAGGATGGTCTCGCGGTCCCACGGCCAGATGGTCAGCAGGTCGATCACTTCGGCGTCGATGCCGCCCTGTTCGACGGCCTTCCTGGCCACGCGCACCATCTGGCCGCAGGCGACGATGGTCGCGTCCTTGCCTTGGCGGACAACCTCGGCCTTCCCCAACGGAATGCGGAACGTGTCCGGCTCGTCGAAATCGTCGCGTTCACCATAGAGGATGCGCGGCTCCAGCACGACCACCGGGTCCGGATCCTCGATCGCCGAGCGCAGCAGCCCGTAGACCGAGCGCGACCCGGAGGCCACGCAGACCTTGAGGCCGGGCGTGCCGCGGAACCAATGGTCGAGCATCTGCGAGTGCTGGCAGCCGAAACCCTGGCCGGCTCCGGCGGAGGCGCGCACCACTAGCGGCGTGGTGAGCCGGCCGCGCGACAGATAGCGCATGGTCGCGGCCTGCGTCGTCAACTGGTCGAGGGCGACGCCGATGAATTCGATGAACATCATCTCGACAACCGGCTTCATGCCGCAGACGGCGGCGCCCACCGCCGCGCCCATGAAGGCCATTTCCGAGATCGGCGTGTCGATCACCCGCTGCGGTCCGTGGATCTCCAGCAGGCCTTCCGTCACCTTGAACGGTCCGCCGGCCGCGGCGATATCCTCGCCCATCATGATGACGGTGGGGTCCTCGCGAAGCGCGTCGTCGAGTGCCTTCATCACCGCCTGACGCATGCGCATCATGGCCACTTCAACACCTCCCTGCTGCTGGCCCGGCCTGCGTCGAGGCCGGCTGATTAGGCCGCGTCAAGCGGCCGGTTTGTAGTCTCCGAACCCTGTCGCCGTCTGGATCAGCTCGACTCGAAAGCCGTCCGGATCGATCAGATAGATCGCCCGGCCGCCCTTGTTCGGACCGATCGTCGGCGTCACCGGAGGAGATACGCTTTTTACCCCGGCGGAGGCAAGTCGTTTGTGAAACGTTTCCAAATCATCGACGGTAAAGGCTATGTGACCGTTCCCGATATTGGCGTTTGCCATGTCAACGCGGTCCTGCGGCACGTTCCGGTATTCGAGAAGCTCCAGAAACGTTTCCGTTCCCGGCACCCTCAGGATGGCGCCGTGCAGGTCGACATCGGGATAGCCGACCAGTTCGCCGATATAGGCGGCCTTGGGATTCCACTGGAAGACAAGTTCCAGTCCGAGCAGGTCGCGATAGAAGGCAATCGAGCGTTCCAGCGAGGTGACCGTGAAGCCGGTGTGGTGTCCCTTGGTGATCTTGGCCATGGTGGTCCTTTTTCTAGGGCAGTAGGCAGTCGGCAGTCGGCAGTTGAGGGACCTCAGATGACTCCTTTCCTACTGCCGACTGCCCATTGCCGACTGCCCTTGATATCATCACTGCGTCATGTACCCATCGTCGCACATGACGATGTGGCCGGTCACAAGTTCGGACGCATCGCTGGCGAGGAAGATCGCCGTGCCGACCAGTTCGCGTGGCAGGCCGAGGCGCGGGCGCAGCATGCGTGCCTTGATCCAGTCGGCGGTGATCGAGGTCTTTTGCCCCGCCGCCTTGGTCAGCGGCGATTCCATCAGCGTCGGGCCGATGCCGTTCACCCGCACGCCGCGGTCGCGCCATTCCAGCGCAAGCGCCTTGGTCACCTGCAGCACGCCGCCCTTGGAAGCGAGGTAGGCGCTGGCCCATGGGTAGGCGGTAAAGGAACCGATCGAGGCGATGTTGATGATCGAGCCCTTGCCCTGCGTCAGCATCTTGCCGCCAAAGGCCTGGCAGCAGAAATAGGTGCCCTTCAGGTTCAGATCGAGGATGAAGTTGAATTTTTCCTCGGGAAACTCTTCGGCCGGGCTGCGGAAGGCGGAGCCCGCGCTGTTCACCAATATGTCGACATGGCCGCGCGAGGCCGCGACCTTGTCGGCCAGCGCAAAACAGGCGGCGCGGTCCGTCACGTCGAGCTTTTCGATTTCCGCCTTGCCGCCTTGTTCGACAATAGTGGCGCGCGTTGCCTCCATGCCATCCAAATTGATGTCGGCCAGCACGACGTCGACGCCGACCTGGGCGTAGCCGATCGCCATGGCGGCGCCCAGCCCGCTGCCGGCGCCGGTGACGACCGCGACGCGGCCGTCGAGGTCGAACAGGGTTTTCGCGTAGTTGGCGGGTACGGAAGGTTCGTCCGTCATGAGTTTGTGACCGGTTTCGGTGGCGATCATTAGTCTTGGAGGATGCGGTCGGGGTCCTGATGCGGCTGGCTCAGGCACCATTCTTTGTCGATCATCTTGCCGAATCCCGGCCCCTGCGGCAGCGGCTTCATGAGCCCGCTGCCGTCCGTCATGATCTCCGGTTGAGCCAGAGCATCGTCGTAGGGGTGTACGCCCGTCCACGGCACGCCCCACTCGACCGGCTTGTCGTCAAAACCCCAGGCGCTGAACACCTGGCTGTGGGTGTGCGGGAACATATGCGGGCCGAAATCGACGCCCGCCGCCAGGCATTCGTCGATGACAGCGCGGCCGCCCGTGATGCCGCCCATGCAGGTCAGGTCGACGCGCACCCGATCGACCGACTTCGCCATGATCAGCGCTTCCGGGTAGTAGGAGCCGCCCTGTTCGTCGCCCTGCCAGATCGGCATCGGCACGCGCTTGCGCAATTCGGCAAGCATGCGGGCATTGCCCGGCGGAAAAATGTCCTCGATGCAGCCCATGTTGATGTCGGCGATGCTGTTGGCGTAGGCGGCCGCGTCGTCGACCGTCTTGAACATCCAGACGAGGTCGGTTCCGAGCCAGGCGTCGGGCGCGGCGGCGCGTGCGGCGCGAAGGCGCGCGCCGGAAATCTCCCAGGTCGCGCCCATCGGCGCCTTGAAGCGCCGCCACCCGTTGGCATAAAACTCCGCCGTCTGCGCGCCGGTCTTCTCCGGGGGCATGATGGCCGGCGGATAGCCGATGATGCAGGTCGCCGGCATCGGCTTAACCTGCCCGCCAAGGAACTCTGCGATCGACTTGTCGGCAATCTTGGCCGCGGCGTCCCAGCAGGCGAGGTCGACGATGGAAAGTGCGCGAAGACCGACGCCGGCGCTGTGGGAGCCGTAAGTGCGCCCCTTCGTGGTCCGGTAGGTCGCCTCGCGCTCGGCGATATCGGTGCCGACATAGACCGGGGCGATGCTCTTGCGGATCTGCTCGGCGACCGCGCCGTCGCGCGTCAGCGTGAATGCCCAGCCTTCGTGTCCGGTCGATGTGCGCACGCGTACGGTGGCGAATTCGCGGATCTTCATGACCCAGTCGCCGAAGACCACCGGGGCCGGAAGCTGCGCCTGAATGGATGCGACCTGGACGTCCTTGATGATGGCCGATGTCGCCATTGAAACGTTTCCCCGTTGTGCTTTTGGTCGCGACGTTACGAGCCGCTTGCTGTCTAGTCAACCGATTGATTGCGTAAAGTCAAACGATTGACAAGAGGGATTCTGCTGTCTAGGACTCGGTGCATGGTTGGGCCAGGATGGCTATTTACCGGGCAGTGGAGCGGATGGGGTCGATAAGCCTCAGGGACTTGAGCAAGACGTATGGCGGGGGCGCCATCGCCGCCGTCAAATCCGTCAATCTCGAGATAGAGGACGGCGAATTCGTCGTCTTCGTCGGCCCGTCCGGCTGCGGGAAGTCGACGCTGCTCAGGATGATTGCCGGGCTGGAGAAGATCAGTTCCGGCACCGTGGCGATCAACGGCAAAGTGGTGAACGAGGTTGCCTCGCGAAATCGCGACATCGCCATGGTGTTCCAGAACTACGCACTCTATCCGACCATGACGGTGCGCGAAAACATCGCCTTCGCGCTCGAACTCAGGAAATTCCCGCAGGCGGCCATCGACGAGCGCGTCAACGAGGCGGCGCGCATCCTCGACCTGAAGGAACTGCTCGACCGCAAGCCCGGCCAGCTTTCCGGAGGCCAGCGCCAGCGCGTCGCCATGGGCCGCGCCATCGTGCGCCATCCGCAGGCGTTCCTGCTCGACGAACCGCTCTCCAATCTCGACGCAAAGCTGCGCGTCCAGCTTCGCGCCGAACTCGGGCGCCTGCATCAGCGGCTCGGCGTCACCACCATCCATGTCACCCACGACCAGGTCGAGGCGATGACGTTGGGCAGCCGCGTCGCAGTGTTCTCGCGCGGTACGCTGCAGCAATATGACACGCCGCAAAAACTCTACGACGCGCCGAAAAACCTGTTCGTGGCCGGCTTCATCGGCAGTCCGGCGACGAATTTTTTGGAGGGCGTTTTCGGAGGCGATGGTGTTGTTCAGATTGGCGCCGCCACCATCCGGCCCGGCGCTGTGAAGGCAGGAGGCCAATCCGGGCGCGTCATCGCCGGGGTGCGACCCGAACATTTGAGCTGGAAGCCGCGCGAGGAGGGGACATCCGGTGCTCTGGCCGGCACGGTTGACCTTGTCGAAAACATCGAGCCAGAAGCCTATGTGACGATCGCGCTGGACGATCCTTCCGCGCGCGTGCACCGGGCGGATGAAACGGCAAGCGAGGCCAATGGCGCCCAGCAGGTGGTGCAGCGCATCCAGATGCGCGTCTCCTCGCGCGCCGCGCCCGCGCTCGGGCAGAAAGTGGTGCTCACCGTCGATCCCAAGCACGTAAGGCTGTTTGATGCCGCCAGCGGAGCCGCATTGTGATGTCGACGTGGCCTGGTTTTTCTCCTATCGGAAGGGGGCGAGGCTGCCCCAGGGCGGGTGGCCGTCCAGAACTGGAAACGTTTCAAAAGAAAGGCAGCCTATGCGTTCGACCCTGAAGATGCCGAAAGTCGGCGACGCCGCCAACGAGGTGGTGATCATGGAATTGCTGGTGAAGGTGGGTGACGCGGTCGCCGAGGGCCAGAACCTGTTCGTCGTCGAGACCGACAAGGCGCAGCTCGAAGTGCCCGCTCCGTTTGCCGGCACCGTGCGCGACATATTGATCAAAGTGGGCGACGAGGTGCCGACCGGCGCTCCGACCCTGGTGCTGGAGGGCTGACGCATGCCCCGCGTCCACGATGCACGGCAAGAGCATTTCGGCCTGTATCTGGACGAATACGAGGCTGGCGACGTGTTCCGGCACTGGCCGGGACACACGGTGACGGAGGCGGAGGATCATCTGTTCTGCCTGCTGACGCATTCCGCCAGCTCGATCCACACGGATCGCCACTATGGCGAGCACGAGACCGAGTTCGGGCGCAACGTCGTCGTCGGCACCTATGTCTATTCGCTGCTGGCCGGCATGAGCGTGCGCGACATTTCCGGCCGCGCCATCGCCAATCTCGGCGTCAAGGAACTCAAGCATCTCGCGCCGCTCTTCCACGGCGACACGCTTTACGGCGTCACCGAAGTGCTCTCCACCAGGCCGTCGCAGTCGCGGCCGGGGCAGGGGGTGCTGACGGTGCGCACCGACGGTTTCAAACAGGACGAAACGAAGGTCTGCACCTTCACGCGGTCGGTGCTTTTGCCGATGCGTCCTGCCGGGGAGGCGTGATGGACGCGACAGAAGGCCCGCTCGCCGGGATAAAAGTCATCGAACTTGCCACGGTCGTGGCGGGGCCGGGCAGCGGGCGATACCTCGCCGATTTCGGCGCCGAAGTGATCAAGGTCGAAGCGCCGGGCGGCGACCCGACGCGCCGCATGGGCTGGACCGGCCCAGGCGAACAGGACGCTTATTTCTGGAAGCTGGTGAACCGCAACAAGAAGGTGGTCTCGCTCGACCTCAAATCCGAGCAGGGCAGGGCCGATCTCTGGGCGCTGGTCGCCGACGCCAATGTGCTGATCGAGAACATGCGGCCTGGCAAGCTGGAAGCGCTCGGCTTCTCTCCCGGGGCGCTGCACGCAAAGAACCCGGGGCTCGTCATCCTGCGGGTTAGCGGTTTTGGGCAGGACGGACCTTATGCGCAGCATCCCGGCTTCGCCACCATCGCCGAGGCGCTGTCCGGTTTCGCTGGCCTGCTCGGCGAGGCCGACGGGCCGCCGTTGCTGCCGCCGATCGCGCTGACCGACGAGGTGACCGCACTTGGCGGCGCCTTCGCGACGCTGGTCGCCGTGCGCCACGCGGAACGCACCGGCGAGGGGCAGGTGGTCGACGTCAACCTGCTGCAATCCATGTTCCAGATCATGGGGCCGCTGGTTTCGGCCTATGCCCATATGGGCTACCTTCAGCCGCGGCTGGGTTCGGGCATTCCCTACACCGTGCCGCGCGGCACCTATCGCTGCGCTGACGGCGTGTGGGTGGCAGTGTCCAGCTCGTCCGACAGCATCGCGCGGCGGGTGCTCGACCTTGTCGGCCTCACCGGCGACGAACGCTTTTCGTCTTTCCAGGCCCGCAGCGCCAACCGCGAGGCGCTGGAGGAATGGATCAGTGCCTGGATCGCCGAGCGGCCCTACGAGACCGTCGTTGCGGAATTCCGCCGGGTCGATGCGGCGATCGCCAAGGTGCTCGACATGCGTGATATTTTTGCTGACCCGCACTTCAAGGCGCGGGAGATGATCACCGAGGTTGACGGCGTCGTCATGCAGAACATGCTGGCGAATTTGTCGAAGACGCCGGGGCGATTGCGTCACGCGGGAAAGGCGTTTGGGGCGGACAACGAGGTGGTGCTCGAACCGCTGCATGAGAAAGATGCGGTGGGGTGAGGATGCGGGGCCGGAAGGCTCCGGCGGCGCAGAACTTGCCTACGAAGGATGGTGCCAGACGATGAGACAGCCGCCAAATTCATCTATGACGACCGGGCTCACGGGTTCAATGTGAGTGCGCCACCCGTTAGGACTCAGCGATGCCAGCGGCACCTCCAGTCACCATCCTCGGCAGCGACATCAGCAAAACTGTCGCCGGTGCGTTGCAATACATCTCCTGCTACCATCCACCCGACTACATCCGGCATCTCGCTGCAGCCTATGAGCGCGAACAGAGTCCGGCGGCGAAAAACGCCATTGCCCAGATCCTCGTCAATTCGCGCATGGCTGCTTTCGGAAAAAGGCCGATTTGCCAGGACACCGGGCTCGTCGTCGTCTTTGCCAAGGTCGGCATGGACGTGCGTATCGAGGCCGAAGGGAGTTTCGCCGATCTGGTGAACGCCGGTGTGCGCGAGGCCTACCTCGATGAGCACAATCCGCTTCGGCCGTCCATGGTCGCCGACCCGCTGTTTTCGCGGGTCAACACGCGCGACAACACGCCGGCGATAACCCATGTCGAACTGGTGCCGGGCAGGACCATCGAGCTGACCGTAGCGGCGAAAGGTGGCGGCTCGGAGAACAAGGCGCGCTTCGTCACGCTCAATCCGGCCGCGTCCGTCGTCGACTGGGTGGTGAAGACGATGGAGAGCCTGGGCAGTGGCTGGTGTCCGCCCGGCATGATCGGCATCGGCGTCGGCGGCGATGCGGAAAAGGCGATGCTGCTGGCGAAAGAGGTGCTGAACGACAGGATCGACATGCTCGACCTCATTCGCCGCGGCCCGGCCAATCCATTGGAGGAGATGCGGATCGAGATCTATGAAAAGGTCAACGCGCTGGGCATCGGCGCGCAAGGACTCGGCGGATTGACCTCGGTGGTCGACGTGAAGATCGCGGCCTATCCATCCCATGCGGCCTCGAAGCCGGTGGCGCTGATCCCGCAATGCGCCGCCAACCGGCATATCAAGCTCGTGCTCGACGGCCGCGGCCCGGTTTTCGCCGACCCGCCCGACATCACCGATTGGCTGGAGATTTTTCTGGAAGAGGCGGGGGGCGCGGCGCGGCGCGTGAACCTCGACACGCTGACGCGCGAGGAAGCAGCGACATGGCGCGCTGGCGAGACGCTGCTGCTTTCCGGCCGTCTGCTCACCGGCCGCGACGCCGCGCACAAGCGCATCGCGCAACTGCTGGAGCGTGGGGAACCTCTGCCCGTCGACCTCAAGGACCGCGTCATCTATTACGTCGGGCCGGTCAAGGCGGTGCGCGACGAAGTGGTCGGCCCGGCCGGCCCGACGACGTCTACCCGCATGGACGATTTCACCGATCTCGTGCTGCGCAGGACGGGCTTGCTCGGCATGGTTGGCAAGGCGGAGCGCGGCCCGGCGGCGATCGAGGCAATCCGCGAACATGGCGCGCCCTATATGATCGCGGTGGGCGGTGCCGCCTATCTGATCTCCAAGTCGATCAAGTCGGCCCGGGTCATCGCCTTCGAGGATCTCGGCATGGAGGCGATCCATGAATTCGAGGTCAAGGACATGCCGGTGACGGTGGCGGTCGACGTGACCGGCCAATCAATCCACGAGAGCGGACCGAGGATGTGGCGGAAGGTGATTGCTGAAGCCATAAGTTGAATTGCTTGGAAGTCTTTGCGACATGGCCTACGCTGCCGATAAATACCTTGCTTGAGATCAGTTCAGCGCGACAAAAGTCGGAGGTTCGGCAATGCCCACCAAAATCATCTATCAGGATCGGGTCGGGACAGGCATACAGGAGACGCTGCTTGCCGGCGAACACGTCTATGTTGCTGGCGGGATCACTGTCGGCTCCACCGAAAACCAGGCGATCTGGGGAACAACGGATGACCACGAGTACACAATCGACGGCTATGTGTTCGGCGACTACATGGGCATCCTCAACAATAACGATCTCAGCCGCAACAACCATGTCGTCGTCGGAGAAACAGGAACTGTAAGCGCGAGCTTCCACAGCGGCGTCTATTTGAGCGGTGGCGAGCACACAGTCGCTAATTATGGCGAGATTCGTGGCAGCAGCGGCATCACCATGTACACGACGTCGACGGATGGCGGCCAGTCTACCATCGTCAATCACGGCCTGATCCATGGCGATCACACCGGGATCGGGCGGCAGAATTCCGATGTTCGGGAGACGCTCGTCGTGACCAACTACGGCACGATCTTCGGCGGCACATACAGCTATTCCTATTCCGCAGGCGACTCGATGGAGCGGATCATCAACAAGGGCCTGATGATCGGCGATGTATCGCTGGGAGACAACAACGACCTTTACGACGGCAGGCTCGGTACGCTTGACGGCCGTGTCGAAGCGGGCAGCGGCAACGACAGCGTCTATGGCGGCGCCCAGGACGATCTGCTTTACGGTCAGGACGGCACCGACACGCTGATGGGCGGCGCCGGCGCCGACCTGCTCAATGGTGGCAGCGGGGCCGACCGGGCGTCCTATGCCTCGACCACCAAGGGCGTCATCGTCAGCCTTGCCAACCCGTCGATCAACAGCGGCGATGCGTTCGGCGACAGCTTCGTATCGATCGAAAATCTCTCGGGCTCAAACTATGACGATTTCGTCTTCGGCAATTCGGCTGGCAATGCGCTTAATGGCGGCGCAGGCAACGACTCGATCAAAGGCTATGGCGGCAAGGACACGCTGACCGGCCATACCGGCGCCGACATCTTCGTGTTCAACTCGGCGCTGAGCGCCTCGACCAATGTCGACACGATCACCGACTTCAGCGTGGCCGACGACACGATCCAGATCGATAACGCTTTTTTCACCGGCCTGCCGACGGGTGCGTTGGCCGCATCCGCCTTCCGCGCCAATTCAACGGGGCTCGCCGGCGACGCCAGCGACCGGATAATCTTCGAGTTCGATACGGGCAGGTTGTTCTTCGATGCCGACGGCAACGGCGCGGGAGCGCGAATCCAGTTCGCGACGGTTGCCGTCGGTCTCGGGCTGACCGCCGCGGATTTCGTGGTGATCTGAGGCCGACTAATCGGCGCGCGCCGCCCGTTCCGCCCGCCGCGCTCGCTGGTATTTGATTGCCTGGTCGAGCGCCACCGCCAGCACGATGACGGCGCCGGTGACGAAGGTCGACCAGGTGGCGTCGATGCCGAAGAAGATCAGGCCGCTGGAGATCACCTGGATGATCATCATGCCGACCACCGCGCCGACGATGGTGCCGTGGCCGCCGGATAGCGGCGTGCCGCCGATGATGACGGCGGCGATGACGACCAGCACGAAGTCCGAGCCTTCCTGCGGGTCGATGGCGCCGCGGAAGCCGACATACATGACCCCCGACAGGCCGCAGAGCGCGCCCATCATCACCAGCGTCTGCAGTCTCACCTTGCCGGTCGGAATGCCGGCGAAGCGGGCCGCCTCCGGATTGCTGCCGACCGCCTGCACGCGGTATCCGAAGCGCGTTCGGTGGAGGACGAAATGCATGATGACCGCCAGCACTACGAAGACGAGGGCTGCCACGGGCAGCACGCCGAACAGTTTTGTCGAGATGATGCTGAAGAAATTGCTCGACGTGTCCGACGGCACGATGGCGCGGCCCTGGTTGGCGACCAGCGAGGCGCCCTGGAACATCGAATAGGTGCCGAGCGTGACGATCACGGCGGGAAGTCGAAGGCCTACGACCAGAATGCCGTTCACGAAGCCCAGGCCGGCGCCGAAGATCACGCCGGCGAAGGCCGCGAGCCATGGGTTCAGCCCGGCGACCATCAGGATCGCTGCGAAGACGGCGGCAAAATTGAACATCCAGCCGACGGAGAGGTCGATCTCGCGGATGGCGAGCAGGAACACCATGCCGAGCGCCAGCATCCCCAAAAATGTCGTGTTGCCGAGTAGTGCGAACAGATTGATCGGGTTGAGGAAACGCGGCCGCGCCACCCCGACGATTACCATCATGGCGACAAGTGCGGCGATCACGCCGATCTCGTCGGGCAGCGTGAAGCGGCGACGGGCCGGAGAAGTTTCGCTCATGAGGCGGCCTTGCTGTTCTTGGCGCCGAGGTCGCCGGTGTTGATGAGGCGCAGCAGTGCGCGGTTGTCGGTCTCGCCGCCCTTGACCTCGCCGACCAGCCGGCCCTGGTAGATGACGAGGATGCGGTCGCAGAGGCCGATCAGCTCCGGCAGTTCGGTGGAGCTGAACAGGACGATGCCGCCATTGGCCGACATCTCGCGGATCAGCCCGTAGATCTCGCGTTTCGCCCCGACGTCGACGCCCCGTGTCGGGTCGTCGAGGAGGAAAACGTCTGGGCCGATCTCCAGCCACTTGCCGATGACGACCTTCTGCTGGTTACCGCCGGAGAGCGAATTGGCGAGCGACCAGGCCGAGCCGGCCTTGATGCGCAGCGCGTCGATCTGGCGCCGCGCCCGCTCGAAGGCATCCTGCGGCAGGTACCAGACGGGCCCATCGCCGCGCGCGCCGACGAGGACATTGGAGATGTTGAACAATATCGACTTGTCGAGCATCAGCCCGTTCTTGCGGCGATCGGCGGGCACGAGGCAGACACGACGCTTTGCGGCCTCGGTCGTGTTTTTCGGCAGGCCTTTCCCGTCCGGAAAGGTCACGCTGCCGCTGCGCGCCTGATGGAAGCCAAACAGGATTTCGAGGATGTCGGTCACGCCCGAGCCTTCGAGCCCCGCCAGCCCGACCACTTCGCCGGAGCGCGCCGAGAACGAAACATGCTCCAGCCGTCCACCAGACAGGTCGGAGACTTTTATACGCCGCTCGGTGACGCCGGGCTTAGGGGGTAGGGGCGGCGGGAACAGCGCCTCGCGCTGGCGGCCGATCATTGCCTCGATAACTTCCGGAATTGTCAATTCGGCCGTGTTTTTGGTCATGACGTCGCGGCCGTTGCGGGTCACCGTGATGCGGTCGGTGATCGAAAACACTTCCTCAAGCCGATGCGAGACATAGAGCATGGTGATGCTGCGCTGGCGCAGGCCCTGCAGCACCGAGAACAGCCGTTCCGTCTCGCGGCGGTTCAGCGCCGAATTGGGCTCGTCGAGGATGAGCAGGCGTGGCTCCTCCAGCAGCACGCGGCAAAGCTCGACCAGTTGCCGTTCGCCGATCGACAGGCGGCTGAGCGGCGCGCGCACGTCGACATGGAGGCCGAGCCGTTCCAACATGGCGCGGCTTTCGTCTTCCATCGCTTTTAGCGAGATCAGGCCGCCGCGTGTCGGCTCGCGGTTGACGAAAAGATTTGCAAGCACCGAACGCTCGGGAAAGAGGCTGAGTTCCTGGTAGACGATGCCGATACCCTGGCGATGTGCGGCGCGGGGGCTGCCCAGCGTCACCGGCGCGTCTTCGATAAAGATCTCGCCACTGTCGGCGTGCACCGCGCCGGCCAGCACCTTCATCAGCGTCGACTTGCCCGCGCCGTTCTCTCCGACCACGGCATGGATGGTGCCGCGCTCGACCTCGATGTTCATGTCGGCCAGCGCCACGACGCCGCCGTAGCGTTTGGTCAGGTGTCGGACGGAGATCAGGGACATCGCACGCCAGTGACGGAGTTGATTGCACATGTAACGAGAAAGGCGGTCCTGCGACCGCCTTTCGCAAGCTGTGAAATGAAAAGCCTCACTCCGATTCAGCGGCGATCGGCTGCGGTGCGGCGCCCAGCAGTTCGGCCGTCAGCGACGTGGTCCACGGCGCATAGTAGGTGGCCGTCGCAGCCGGGTCGGCAGCGAGCTTTTCCGCCTCCTCGAAGGTGATCTTCGGCAGGCCGTTCGCCATGTCGACGCCCTCGGATGTCACGATCTGCGAGCCGGAATTGTAGAAGCCCGGCTGCAGGGCGACGCCGTGGCGGATCGAGTTCACCAGCAGAACGATCGGCAAGTATCCCTGCACGAAGGCGCTCTGGCCGATGGTCACATAGGCATGGCCTTCCTTGATCGCCTTGAGATTGAGCTCGGTCAGGTCGTAGCCGCCGGCCACGAACTTGTCGCCGTTGGCGGCGTTGAGTTTTCCGAGGCTGGTCACGTCCGGCGCGCAGAGGCCGATCAGCGCGATGGCATCAGGGTTCGCAGCGTAAAGCTGCTCCCAACGGTTGTAGTTGTCGACGGCGGAGACCTTCACGTCGAAGGGGCCGAGTACGTTCAGTCCAGCCGCCGCCTTCAGCGATTCCTGCACGCCCTTGGCGCGGTTCTCGAGAACCGGGAAGCCGGGGAAACAATTGCCGATGATGACAGTGCCCTTGGCCGAGGCGCCACCCAGTTTTTCGACGATCATCTTGCCGAGGATACGCCCGCTCTCCACCGACTTCTCGCCGACATAAGGAGCCTTCACGCCCTGGCTGAGCAGGTTGTACTGCACGATCGGTACGCCGGACGAAATCAGTTCGTTCAGCGCGCCGGCCATGGATTCGCCCGGCACCGAGGTCGCGACACCCTTGGCGCCGGCATTGGCGAAATTCTGGACAAGCTTCAACTGGCCCTCCGGCGCGCCGCCGGCTTGCTGAGCGACGGTGAGCGTCACCCCGAGATCTTTCGCCGCCGCCTGCGCGCCGTCGATGATCTGCTGGATGAAAGGGTCGCCCTGCGAATGGGTGACGAAGCCGATCGTCTCGTCGGCTGCCCAGACCGTGGTGCTAATGATCAGGGCGGCGGCGGTCGCGGCCAGTCTTGCAGTCATGGTCTTCAAGCGCATGAAAATGTCCTCCCGAAATTTCCGTTGTGACTTTCGTATTGCCGCATCACCGAAGGCGAAGCGGATGTCAGATTGCGGTCAGACCACCATCGACGAACATGAAAGAGCCGGTCATGTAGGATGCGTCGTCGGAGGCCAGGAACGCCACGGCGCCGGCGATCTCCTCCGGTTCAGCGCCGCGTTTGAGCGGGATGTTCTGGATCTGCCATTCATAGACTTTTGGATCGGCCACCAGTTCGCGCACGATCGGCGTCAGCGTGAAGCCGGGCACCACGACGTTGACCCTTATGCCTTCGGGCGCATGATCGACCGCCATCACCCGAGACAGGCCGTGTACGCCGCCTTTCGACGAACCGTAGGCGATGTTGGCCGGCGTACAGCCCGACATGCCTGTCGGCGAGCCAGTCAAAACGACCGCGCCCTTGCCGGCCGTCTTCTTGATCGCCGCGACGCCATGCTTGCAGGCGAGATACATGCCGGTGAGATTGACGCCGACGATCTCGTCCCAGACCTCCTTGGGCAAGGCATCGACCTTGCGGTCGCGTTCGCCGGAAAAGATGCCGGCGTTGGAGACCAATATGTCGAGCCTTCCAAAGGTCTCGACGATCTCGACAAAAGCGGCCTCGACGGCAGGCTCATTACTGACGTCTACTTTGATGGCAATCGCTTCGCCGCCGGCGCTGTTGATCATCGCCGCGGTCTTCTCGGCGCTTTCGGCCCTCCAGTCGAGGACAGCAATCTTGCAGCCCTCCTCGCCAAGGCGGATGGCAGCCGCCTGGCCGATGCCGGAACCGGCGCCGGTGATGGCCGCGACCTTTCCTTTTAACCCGCGCATCGCTCCTCCCCAGCTCGCCGCGGCGCTGTCGCGCGTAAAGCGGAACGGCGTTATTTGCCGTCCATTTCAATGGATAATAACGTTTCCATTCTTCGCGTCAAGCAATGTGCAGCATCTGCTATTGGCATTGTTTTTAAAAGATTTCTCGACCAGAAATCGGTTCCATCATCTGCAGGCCTTTTAAGGTTCGGCGGTTGATCCCGTGCCGGCGCGGCTCAGGCAGCCTTTGCTGTACGCCCGTGAGCCTCCAGGCGCGTGATATCGGTCGCGAGCTGCTCGACGTGGTCGTAGGAAGCAAGCGAAAGCGGCGGCGACAGCCGACCGTCGGACACGACATAGGCGGTGTCGGCCACCTCGAATATCTCCAGCACTTCCGTGCAGAATATCACCACCGCTTTGCCGCTTGCGGCATAGTCGCGAAGCAGGCGATAGATTTCGGCCTTTGAATGGATGTCGACGCCGCGTGTCGGCTCTTCGAGCACGAGCAGTTCGGGCGAGCAGTTTAGTGCCTGCGCAATCGCCACCTTCTGCTGGTTGCCGCCCGACAGCGAGCGGATCGGCTGGCCGATCGATCCTGTTTTAACCAGGAACCGCTTCACGGCGGCCTGCGCCAGCGTCTTCATCCTTGCCCGCTTCAATGCGAGGCTGGGCCAGGCGATCTCCGGTATGCCCAGCCGCACCAGCAGATTGTCGCCGACGGAAAAATTGGAATAGAGGCTGAGCGCGCGGGTGGCCGGAACATAGGAGCGCAGTCGGCGCAGGCCGATATCGCCCGTCTCGCCCAGCCTGACGGCGCCGGTCGTGCGCTCCAGCCCGGCGAACGAGCGCAGAAGCTCACGCGCGCCGGAACCTTCGACGCCCATCAGAGCGACGATCTCGCCGGCGTGGGCATCGAAGCTGATGTTTTTGAAAGCGGTGGCATGCGACCACTCGCGCACTGAGAAAAGTGCTTTGCCTGCCCGATTGCCAGATGCCCGGTTACCGTTGGAGGTAATCTGCGCGCTCTCGGTCACGAGTTGGCGCGCCAGCCCGTCCTCGGTAAGGGCGTCGCCTGAAAGGATCGTGCGCACACGCCCGTCGCGCACCACCGCCACACGCGCGCAATGCGAGACGAGGTCGTTGAGACGGTGGGTGATCAGCACCACCATGCGACCGGACGCGGCCAGCTTGTCCATCTCGCGGAACAGCTCGTCGGACTCTTCCGCCGTCAGCGCCGAGTTCGGCTCGTCGAACAGGAAGACGCGGGCGTCCCGCGCCACGGCGCGGGCGATCTCTGTGCGCTGCTGTGTGGCCAGCGAGCAATCGGCCAGGGCGGTATCCCGCCAGGGCGTGAGGCCAAGCGCATCCATCACGGCTGCGTCGGCGGCGCCAAGTTTCGGCCAGGTCCTCGACGTCCCCTCGCGGCCCGCCATGACATTCTGCGCGACCGTCAGGTTCGGGAAAAGCTGCGGCTCCTGATGAACCACCGCCACCGCGTGCCAGTCGTCCGTAGGCGACCAGGGTTTGCCGTCAAAAGTCAGTGTTCCGGAACTCGGCCGTTCCTCGCCGCCGACGATGCGCACCAGTGTCGACTTGCCGGCGCCGTTCGGACCGGCAATGCCGAGAATCTCGCCCGGCCTGATGTCGAGATCGACGCCATTCAGCGCGACCGTGTTGCCATAATGCTTGCTGACGCCGTGCAGGCTGATGCCGCTTGCCGCGTTCATGCCGCGCGCCTCTTGCGCAGCGAGGTGAGGAACAGATCGAGCGAGACCGCGCCGATGGTGACCGCGCCGAGGAATATCTGCTGGACGTGGGGGCCGGGGGAGAGGAGGGCGAGGCCGATCTGAAGCTCGGCGAGCAGCAGTGCGCCGCCCAGCGTGCCGATGACCGTTCCCTTGCCGCCGGAGAGGCTGGCGCCGCCGATGATCACCGCCGCGAAGACCGGGAAGGTTTGCGACAGGCCGATGTCCGGCTGGCTGGTCTGGATGAAGGAGAAGTCGAGGATGCCAGCGATGGCCGCCAGCACGGAGCAGAGGATGAAGGCGGTGACCTTGTAGCGCTTGACCGGCAGCCGGGCGAGCTTGCCTGCTTCAGGATTGCCGCCGATCGCCATAAGCCGGAAACCGAACAGCGAGCGATGCAGCAGGAAGCCGACCACCAGCGCGATGCCGATCATCCAGAAGACCTCGATCGACAGCCGGTACTGGCCGATGCTCTGGGTCAGGCCGATGAAGAAGTCGAGCTCGCCCTGCGGCATCTCGGCATCCGGCGGCGGGTAGTTCGGGTTGAAGGTCGAGGTGTTGGTGATCCACAGCGACAGGCCGTAGAGCAGATTGTAGCTGCCCAGCGTCACGATGAAGGACGGTATCTTGAAACTGGTCACCATCAGCCCGTTGAACAGGCCGACCAGCACGCCGACGCCGATGGCGATCGGAATTGCCAGGTAGACCGAAACGCCCATGACGATCCAGACGACGGCCAGCGTGTTGGCCGCAAGGCCGTACATGGCGCCGAAGGACAAATCGATCTCGCCGACCACGATGACCAGCGTCAGGCCGAGCGCCATGATGGCGACGGAACTCATGGCGCGCAGAACGGAGACGCCGAGGACCGGATTGGCAAAATTCGGGTTGATGAAGATGAAGATCAGCGCGACGAGAATGACGGCCAGGAACAGTCCTCCCAGCCGCAGCACCACGTCGAGCGTGGCTTTTCCGACACCCGTGGCGGGCCGCGTCGCGGCGGTCTGCGTCGTGTCGGTCGTCATCAAGAACCTCGAATGCTGTTGAAACGGAAAGCGGGCAGGAAACCTCCCGCCCGCGAGAGATAGCTGGTGCTATTTCGCTTGCAGGGTGCGGTCGAGTTCCTCGCGCGCCTTGGCGACGTCGGCCTTCATGACGGCCTTCAGCGTCTGCGTGTTGGGCAGGATCTCGCCGTCCTTCAGGAACTTTGCGCAGGCCGGTCCGCCAAAGGCGGCCTGGTCGGGCCAGCGCTGATCGAGTTGTGCCACCTGGATACCCTTTTCGATGGCGTCGAGCTGGCCCTTCGAGGAGTTCCAGCCGATGGTGAACACCTTGCCTTCCAGCCCGAGGTCGACGATCGCGCGGTCGGCATGTTCGGCGCCGATGTCGACGTTCTGGATGAACTGCACGTTCGGATTGGCGAGCAGGAATGCCTTATAAACGTCGTATGTCTTGCCGGGCTCATAGGAGGTGTTGAGGCCGTTCGCCGCCGCCGTAACGAAGGCAGCGTCGGGAATGGCCGCCTTGATGCCCTCTTCAAAACCCTTCATGCGGCCCTGCGCCCAGAATTGCGTCGGGTCGCCGCCGGAGACGGCAAAAACCTTGATGTCGGACTTGTTGTTGTCCTTGATCCATTTCAGCACGGTCTCGGCGGCGGTGGCGCCTTCCTTGTCCGGGATCTGCGTGAAGTTGGTGAATTCATGGCCGCGCGAGGTGACGCCAGCCGTGAACACAGGGATACCTTGTTCCATCACCTTGTTGGTGATCGCGGTCATGGCGTCGGAGGAAACCGGCTCGATGCTCAGGCAGTCGATTTCGCCGGCCGCAAGCTTCGCCTCGATCTGGCTGACCTGCATGTTGGGGTCGTTCTGGACTGGGGCGATGGAAGCGCACTCCATCGGGTAGATCTCCTTGCCCATCTTGCAGCCCATCTCGAAGCCCGCTTTGTACTGCGGCGAGAACAGCGGGATGCCGGAGGCCTGATACGAGAAGACATAGTTGATCGGCTGGTTGTTCTTGATCTTCTCGGCGATGCGGTCGGCGAGCTTGAAAGTGCCCCAGTCGCGCTTCACCTCGAAGGGCGCGCCCTCGACCTTGTCACCGGATTTCGGAATCTGGCTCTCGCTGGATTCCTGCGCGAGCGCGGCGCCGGCGAGCGCCAGGCCGGCGCAGCCGACAGCGGCTGCAAGCATATGCTGGTAGATCGTCTTCACTTCAAAACCTCCCATTGTTGTCGTCTGACGATATGTTCCCTTGGTCCCCCCGGCGTCCCGTGCCGGGAGTTTTGCTTTCAGATGAGCCCGAGCACTGTTTCGCTGCGATAACCTTCCACGACTTCCTCGATGACCTCGATGCCGAGGCCGGGACCGCTCGGCGGGTAAATCCAGCCGTCCTTGTGGTCGAAGGGTTTTGTCACGAGGTCATGCTGCATCGGGTTGCGCAGCGGCTTCAGTTCGAACAGCTTGCAGGCCGGCGAGTTGAAGGAGATGGCGAGGCTGGCCGCGCTGACGATCGCCGACGACCATGCATGCGCGTTGGCCTGGCGGCGGTAGAACTCGCAGCGCTCGGTCACCTTCTTGAATCCGGTGATGCCCTCGGCGCGGCCCGGGTCGACGCCGATGACATCCACCGTGCCCGTCGCCAGCACCCGCTCGAACTGTTCGAGCGTCCACTCGCGCTCGCCATAGGCGATGCGCGTCGTCGTCTTGGAACGGAGGTTGGTGTAGCCCTCGGGATCCCAGGCGCCGAGCGGCTCCTCGATCCAGGCGAGGTTGTATTCCTCCATCGCCTTGGCGCGGCGCACGGCGTCGGTCACGTCCCATTTGATATTGATGCCGTTGTCGATCATCAGCATCTTGTCGCCGAGCACCTCGCGCATCGCTTTGACGTAGGCGACGTCGCGCTTGTGGTCGTAGCCGAGATTGGCGTTGCCGCGCTTGCCGAAGCCGGTCTTCAGCCCCTGCAGGCCGGTGGAGACCCACTCGGCGGTCTCCTCCGCCATTTCCTCGATGTTCTCGTAGTGGGCATGGCAGGAAGCGATCGCCGGCAGGCGCTCATGAACCGGCCCGCCCAGCAGGTCGAGCACGCTTCTGCCCAGCGCCTTGCCCTTCAGGTCCCACAGCGCGATGTCGATAGCGGCGGTGGCGTAGGAGGCGATGCCGCCATGGTAGCCATACCACCAGGCCTGCTGCTTGTTCTGCCGCCACAGCGCCTCGGTATGCACCGGGTCCTTGCCGATCAGGTTCGGCGCCATGCCTTCGATGATCGCCTTGGCGGCGAAGTTGGCCTCGGTGAACTGGGTGATCGATTCGCCCCAGCCCACCTGGCCGTCATCGGCGGTGATCTTTGCCAGGCAGAGATGCCGCAACGCATTGAAATCGTTTGGCTCCGGATAGCTGACCGGAATGGCTTCGACCTTGGCGATCTTCATAATGCTGCGTCCTAATTCTCAGGCAATCGCTTGAAGGGTTTACCCCCACCCCTAACCCCTCCCCACAAGGGGGAGGGGGACTTTGTCGTAGCGCTTCCAGTGCCAACCCTTGGCGGTGTTGGCCATCGAGCGGTGCCCTTGTTCCCCTCCCCCTTGTGGGGAGGGGTTAGGGGTGGGAGTAAGAGACCGAAGTTCATGACTACCCGATTGCGCCGCGAAACAGCGGCATGCCTTCGACCCCTACGTCGACCTCGATCAGCCGGCCCGTCATGGCCGCTCCGGTTACGTCGAAGGGGCCCATGTCGCAGCAGAACAGTTTTCCGCCCTTGCCGAAACAGCAGTTGAGGATGGTGCCGCCGGTCTCGACGAAATGCAGGAACTTGCCGTTGGTGTCGATCACGTCGACGCCGCCACCCGCCACCGCCGTGATCCAGAAATTGCCGTCGACGTCGATCTTGAAGCCGTCCGGGATATGGCCGTCGGGCAGCGTCCAAAGGTGCGTTTTCGTTCCGTCCGGTTTGCGGCGAACGACTTTCAGCGTGTAGGATTCGACCCAGACGATCGACCCGTCGGGCTCGGCGACGATGCCGTTCGGATAGACATAGTCCAGCTCTTCCAGGATTTTGGCGACGCCGTTCTTCTCAATGACGATGATGCGGCCGGGATGCGGCTTGTCGGCGGGATTCCAGTCGCCGGAATCGGTGAAGTAGAGGCGGCCATCGGCACCGAAGGTGAGGTCGTTGGGGCCGTCGAATTTCTTGCCGTCGGCCTCCGTTACCAGGATTTCTACCTTGCCGTCGGGCAGCGTCTTCTGGATCGATGGCGGACGATGCACCGGCGCCACCCAGGCACCGACATTGGGCGTCTGCGTCGAATAGACGGCACCGTCCGATCCTAGCATGCAGGCGTTCGGGCCGCCGCCGACGAAGGCATATTGGCCCTGAGTGTTGGTCTTCGGATCCCAGAAGCCGATCTCGCTGGCGTAGGTGTTGGCGTAGATCACGCGTCCGTCGTCTAGCTCATAGGGCCCCTCCGGATGGCCGAGGCCCGTCGCGCGGATCTTGATGGGCTTCTTCATAGTCTCCTCCCAAAAGTCCTCGTCTCGGATTTCACCAGTTGACCGTTCCGCCCGTGAAATTCAGGGCCTGTCCGGTCATGTAGGCAGCCTCGTCTGACAGCAGGAACCAGATCAGTCCGGCGCATTCCTCCGCGCTCGCGCCGCGGCCGAGCGGCACCGCCTTCTTGCGCTGCGCGTCAAGTTCGGCGGCAGTGATGCCGCGCTTCTTCGCCACGCCGGCCAAAAAATTGTCCTGCATCTCGGTGTCGACGATGCCGGGACAGATGGCATTGACCCTGACCGGCCGGTCCGCCAGCGCATAGGCGAAGGATCGGGTAATCGACAGGATCGTCGTCTTCGACGCCGCATAGGCCGCGACATCCGTCGAGGTCGCCAGTTTTGCCGAACTGGACGAGAGGTTGACGATCGCGCCGCCCGGATTGAGTTTTGGGCCGATGCCCTGGCACAGGAAGAACACGGACTCGGCGTTGACCGTCTGGACGGTCCGCCATTCCTCGACCGTCACTTCGAAGATCGGCTTGACGCGCAGCATGCCGGCCGAGTTGACGAGATAGTCGTATCCGGCGGCATCGCCTGCGAGCGCCTCGCGCTGAGACGGGTCCGACAGGTCGATGACGCGGGTTGAACAGCCTTCGCCAGCGAGATCGTTCAGCCGGCCTTCGTCGATGTCGACAGCCAGCACGTCGACACTTTCCGCGAGCAGGCGCTGCGCAACGGCCTTGCCGATGCCGCGCGCGGCACCGGTCACCACCGCCCGTTTTTTGCCGTTCCCAGACTTCATCGACCTCACCAAGGCGCTTTCACGCCGCCATCCTCCGCAACCGGAAACTCATTGAAAGTCACGACGCCGTGACGGCAGTAGCCCGGTAGCCGCCCAACCCTCCGGGCGACATCCAGATGACTATATTGAAACGTTCCCATGGCGTGCAAGCGATTTGTTTGCGTGACGAGAAGCGAGGCGAGAGTGCGTCGCGCGCCCCAGCGGTAAGAAGCGATCTGAGAGTGCTGCTGCGCCGATATCGCACACGATTCGGGATGATGTTGAATTTTCACGTCACGTTGACGAGAGGCGTGAAAATCCCGGTCAAACCATTGTGCAGTGCGGAAGGGCGTGCCACTTTCCGGGCTAGGGAAAAGGTTGCGCGGGCGGGAGTCGGTCGATAGCCAGTCCGTCCCAGTCCAATGGTCCCGGCCATTCGCAACGCGTCGGCGGAATTGCACTAATCCTTCCTGGTGGCGATTCCGATCATTCCTTTGGCAAATACACGGCCTTGAAAAGGCAGCAAAGCACAGCTACTAATGGAAACGATATCATGAACGGGGCGCACCCATCGCGCTCCATTTCGGGGACGATATGGCTGGCTTCAGGATCGCGGTGATCGAAGGCGACGGCATCGGCAAGGAGGTCGTGCCGGAAGGCATTCGTGTGGTCGAGGCGGCGGCCAAGGCCTTCGGTCTCGACATTTCCTGGGACCGGCTTGACTGGGGCTGCGATTATCACGCCCGCCACGGCCGCATGATGCCGGAGAAGGGGCTGGACCGCATTGCCGGCCACGATGCCATCTTCCTGGGCGCCATTGGCTGGCCGACCGTCTCGGATGTGGAATCGCTGTGGACGCTGCTGATGCCGATCCGCCGCAATTTCCAGCAATATGTGAACCTTCGTCCCGTCCGCCTTTTCGAAGGCGTTCCGTCGCCGCTCGCAAATCCGGGCGACATCGACTTCTGTATCGTCCGGGAGAACAATGAAGGCGAGTATTCCGAGATCGGCGGGCGGATGTTCCCCGACATGGACCAGGAAATGGTCAGCCAGGAGACGATTTTGACGCGCTTCGGCTGCGACCGCGTCATGCGCTTCGCCTTCAACCTCGCGCGCAAGCGCAAGAAGAAGCTGACGTCGGCGACCAAGTCCAACGGCATCATCCATACCATGCCGTTCTGGGATGAGCGGTTCCGTGCCAACGCCAAGGAATTTCCGGACGTGGCGACGGAGCAGTATCATATCGACATATTGACAGCGCATTTCGTGCGTCGGCCCGCGAGTTTCGACGTCGTGGTGGCGAGTAATCTTTTCGGCGACATCCTTTCCGATCTCGGGCCGGCCGTGACCGGCACGATCGGCATTGCGCCGTCGGGCAATCTCAATCCCGAGCGGCGGTTTCCCTCGATGTTCGAGCCGGTGCACGGTTCGGCGCCGGACATAGCCGGCCAGAACATCGCCAATCCGATCGGCCAGATCTGGTCGGGCGCAATGATGCTGGAGCATCTCGGCGCCAAGGACGCGGCGGACGCGATCGTGGGCGCCATCGAACGCGTGCTGGCATCCGGCGAGAACCTGACGCGCGACATGGGGGGCACCGCTTCGACATCCTCGCTCTCTCAGGCGATTGCCGACGCGGTTTCAAAACATCCGGCGAAGAAGGTGCTGGTCGATGGCTGAACTCGCTTTCGTCGATACGCATTTCCACCTGCATGACATGAAGCATCCAACGCTTCGCTACGGGTGGCTGGAGCCGGATGCCGTGCATGGCTTCCTCCCCGATACCGACCCGCTGAAGGCGCAGCGCTACCGCATCAAGGACTATCTCGCGGAGATCCGCTTCGCCAACGTGCCGAAGGCGATCCACGTCCAGGCGGCGGTGGACACGCCCGACCCGGTCGACGAGACGGCATGGCTCCAGGCTTTCGCAGATGAGACCGGTTATCCGCAGGGCATCGTCGCCGAATGTCATCTGGCGCGGCCGGATGCGGCAGGGGTGCTCGACCGGCACATGAAATTCGCCAACCTGCGCGGTATCCGTGACTTTGGCGAGGGCGACTACTATCTGAGGGATCCCGCTTGGCGGCGAGGTTTTGCCGAACTCGGGCCGCGCAACCTCGTATGCTGTTTGGACACCAGCATCGAGCGCGCCACGGACGTGCGCGATCTCGCCCGAATATTTCCGGAAACGGTCATTTCTGTCGATCATTGCGCGATTCCGAGGGCGCGCGATGCCGACTATTTTCGCCGCTGGCGGGAAGCGATCGCTGTTATGGCGGAGGCCGACAACGTCATCATGAAGGTTTCCGGCCTCGGCATGCGCGACCCGCTCTGGACGGTGGACTCGATCCGGCCCTACGTGCTGGGCAGCATCGAGACCTTCGGCACGGACCGCATCGTCTTTGGCACCAACTGGCCGGTCGACCGCATGTTCAGTTCCTATCCCGACCTGATCAACGCCTATGCCGAGATCATTTCCGGCTTTCCGCGTGCGGAGCAGGTGAAAATGTTCTCCGGCAACGCCGAACGCATCTTCAGGATTTGAGTCATGCCGGAAACGTCCGATGCCACCAAATCTGTCATGTCCGGCGTTCACCATGTCGGCCTGACGGTCGCCGACCGCGCAAGTGCCCTGAAATTCTGGGAAACGTTTCTCGGCAAGCCGGCACGGTGGGCGACGGTGCTCGACCGGCCTTATCTCGGCCGCATCGTCGGCATGCCGGGCGTCAAGATCAACGCGGCCTTCATCGATCTGCCGGGAGGGGTGATCGTCGAACTGCTCGACTACCAGGTGGAGGAACGTTCGCCCAATCCCGACCGTACGTCCAACCCCGGCAATGTTCACCTCTGCGTCAAGGTCGAGGATGCGTCGGCGAGTTGGCGGCGGGCCGTGGATGCAGGCGCGCGGCCACTGACGCCGGACGGGCCTGTCGACATCGACGGCGGGCCGAATGTCGGCGCGCGCGGGGCCTATCTGCGCATCCATGACGGGATTACGCTGGAGATCTTTCAGCCGCCGGCACAGGAGAAATCCGCATGATCAAGCGCGTCAGTTTTCTCCGGCGCAAGGACGGCATGAGCGAGGAGGAGTTCTTCGCCCACTGGACCGGACCGCATGCCGATATCGTCAGGCAGATGCCGGGTGTGCGCGGGCTGCGTTTTGGCCGGGTGCAGAGCTGGACACCGGAAGAATCGCGCTGGGACGGCGTCGGCGAATTGTGGTTCGACAGCGTCGAGGCGGCGCATGCGGCGTTCGCGACGGAGCCGTACAAGTCGCTGCTTGCGGCGGACCGGCCGAAATTCACGCGCGAGATCCAGGCCTGCTTCGTCGAAGAGAAAACCGTCGTCCAGCCGCCGGACGGCCGCTGAGAATTTCGGAGAACGAGATGCCTTTCGATCTGAATGCCGGTCTCGCGGGAAAGTCGGTGCTGCTGACGGGCGCGGCTGGCGGCATCGGCCGCGAGGTCGCGCTGGCCTTCGCGGGGGCGGGGGCGAGGGTGGCGGCGGTCGATATCGACCAGAAGCGCGCCGACGAAGTCGTCGCCGAGATGGAGGGCGGGCCCCATGTCGGCATCGGCTACGATCTCAAGCCGGTCGCCGGGCACAAGCCGCTGGTCGACCGTGTTGTAAAAGAGTTCGGCCGGCTCGATGCGCTGGTGCAGACGGCGGCCGTGCTGGTGCGGCGGCCGACGATCTTCGACGTGTCCGAGGCCGACTGGGATTTCCAGCACGACGTCAATCTCAAGGCGAGCTTTTTCCTGGCGCAGGCCGCTGCGCGGCAGATGGTTGAACAGGGCGGGGGCGGGCGCATCATCAATTTCACCTCGCAAGGGTTCTGGAGCGGCGGTTTTGGCGGGTCGGTTGCCTATGCGGCGACAAAAGGCGGCATCGTTTCGATGACCCGAGGCATGGCGCGCTCGCTGGCAAAACAGAAGATCACGGTCAACGCCGTGTCGCCGGGTGCGGCAGACACCGCGATGATGCGCAGCGGCATGGATCAGGCCGCGCTCGACGCGCAGGTCACGCAGATCCCGCTGGGCTACATGGCGCATCCTTCGCAACTGGCGGGCACCGTGCTGTTCCTCGCCTCCGACCATGCCGACTACATCACCGGCGCGACGATCAACGTGTCGGGCGGCTGGCTGATGTATTGAGGAGGCGACCATGGCCGGCGAATTTTTCGGAAAAGTCGCGGCGATCACCGGAGCAGGCCGCGGCATCGGCGACGCCATTGCCGCCCGCCTGATCGAGGAGGGCGCAAAGGTATTTTCCTTCGACCTGAACGATCCCGACGAGGCGCGCAATGGCGTGACCTATCTAAAAGTCAATGTTGCGGACCCTGGCAGTGTGGAGGAGGCCTTCGGCAGCATCGACCGCGAGGCCGGACAGATCGACGTGCTGGTCAACAATGCCGGCGTGCAGCGGGTCGCGCTTGCAGAAAACATGCGGCCGGAGGACTGGCATCTGGTCATCAACACCCATCTCACGGGCATGCATCTGTGCTGCGCGCAGGCGATTAGGCGGATGCGGGCGCGGGGCAGGGGCGGCGCCATCGTCAGCATCGCTTCGGCCGCCGGCATCGTCGGCATCCCAGGGCGCGGCCCCTACAGCGCGGCGAAGGCCGGCATCGAAGGTCTTACCCGCGTCTATGCGACCGAGACCGCGGCCGCGAACATTCGCGTCAACGCCGTCGCCCCCGGCTCCACCCGGACAAAACTGATCGAGCAGGGCTTGAAGGACGGTTCGATACGCGGCGACTGGCAGATCGAGCGCATCCCGATGGGGCGGCTCGCCGAGCCATGGGAGATCGCCGATCCCGTCGTCTATCTCGCCAGCGACCGGGCAAGCTACATCACCGGCCAGACGCTGGTCGTCGACGGCGGATGGACGGTGCAGGGGATGGTGCACATTGCCGATTGGCTGGTGCCGTCTCAGGCTGTGCCGGGTGGCTGAGCGACTTGCGGGCGACAATCAGCGGCAGCCGCATCCCACGGATTGGTGATAGGCTGGTATGACGCTCATCCTCTTGGCGGGGCGCAGGAGCGGCCGAGTATCAGCCTGGTCGGAAAGGTGACGCGGCGAGGGGGCAGGGTTTCATTGCCGGCAAGACGCTCAAGCAGAAGCTGTGCCGCCGTTCGGCCGATGTCGGCCATGCTGCGGTCGATCAGGGTGATCGGACCGGGGTAGAGCCGCGACAGGTCGGTCTGGTCGCAGGACACCAGCGAAATGTCGCCGGGGAACGAGACGGAAAGCTCCTGAAAGGCGCGCAGCACGCCGACCAGCGTTCGGTTTCCGCCAGCGATGATCGCCGTCGGCCGGTCGCGGGCCTGCAGCAGCGCCAGCGTCTCGCGAAAACCATATTCGGCGGACAGGCTCTGCGAACGGATCAGCTCTTGCGGCAGCGCCACACCCAGCCGCTCGAACGTCTCGGTGAAGCCGCGCACGCGTTCGCGGCCCGGCCTGATGTCGGGCCCGGCGGTGATCAGCGCGATGCGCCGGTGGCCGAGCCCGATCAGATATTCGGTCGCCTGGGCCATGCCCGCCGCATGATTGGGCAGCACCGCGTCGAGCGGCATCGGCACGTCGCGGTCGAGCAGGACGGAAGGCACGCGCAACGCCTCCAGGCGCTTCAGGGTGACCGGGTCGCGTTCGCTGTTGATGGTCATCAAAATGCCGTCGGCGCGGCCGCGCTGCAGCATCTCGACGGCGTCCGCCTCCTGGCGGGCGCGTCCGTCGGTGTTGACGAGGTAGAGTGAAAAACCATGCTCGCGCAGCGTCGCGTCCGCTG
The DNA here is from genome assembly GCF_044326205.1 of Mesorhizobium sp. IMUNJ 23232. Lineage (NCBI taxonomy): Bacteria > Pseudomonadati > Pseudomonadota > Alphaproteobacteria > Hyphomicrobiales > Phyllobacteriaceae > Mesorhizobium > Mesorhizobium sp. IMUNJ 23232. The sequence continues at coordinate 127,773 of NZ_JBIRCY010000002.1, read as the reverse complement.
CCTTGAACAGTTCGGCATGCACCGGATTGGCGATGTCGTCGACGATGAAGCCGACCGTCAGCGTGCTCTTGCGGCGCATATTCTGGGCGCGCGAATCCGGACGGAAGTCGAGCGCGCTGATCGCGGCGCGGACTTTTACCAGCGTTTCGGGGCGGACCAGGTCGGGAGCGTTGAGGCTGCGCGATACGGTGCCGACGGAGACGCCCGAGACCCTGGCGACGTCCCTTATGGTGGCGGGCTTATCTCTCGCGATCGACAAGACCTGTTCCCATGTCGCCGACTGTTGGCCGGTTCGGCGAAGTTTCCCGGTACTTTCTCAGGCGCTACCTTGAACCCCCGTCAACTTCAACGCCGTGCCCACCGCTGTCCGCTGAAAAATGCAGATCATCCCCGGCTTGACGCTCAAACCCGATATTTTTCGATGACCGCCTTGTCCATTTCGATGCCAAAACCGGCGCCTTGCGGCACGGCGTACCAGCCATTGTCGAATTTCGATCGGTTGGCGACCAGCGCGTAGAACATCGGGTCGCGATGCGGGTGGAAGGTTTCGAGATAGGTGCCGTTGGGCACCGAGGCCAGCAGGTGCGAAGAGATCTGCGGCTCCTCGTGATGGCCCATCTGGACCGAAAAGCTCTGGGCAAGGGCTGCCACGCGACGCCATTCGGTCGGACCGCCGCCCCAGCTTGCGTCGAAATTGCAGACATCGATGGCGTTGCTCATCATCAGGTCGCGGCAGCCGGCGCGCGAAATCTCGCTCTGGCCGGCGCAGACCGGAATGCCGGTCAGGTTGCGCGCGGCCGCCATGTCGAGCCGGTCGTTCTGCCAATGCACCGGCTCCTCGAACCAGCGGATGTTCAGATCCTCGGCGTGGCGGGAGAACTCGACGGCCTGGCGCAGGCTATAACCCTGGTTGGCGTCGACGATGAGGGCGAAATCGTCGCCAACCGCCGAGCGGCCGGCGCGGACGCGCTCGGCGTCCTCCTTCGGCGTGCGGCCGCCGACCTTGAACTTGCAGCCGGCATAGCCGTCCTTGCGGATCTGCTCCATCTCGCGGCCGAAATCGGCGAGCGTCTTGCCTTCCTCATAGTAGCCGGCGATGCAGATGACCGGCAGTTTTTCGGCGTAGCCGCCCCACAATTTGTAGAGCGGAGCGTCCAACGCCTTGCCGACGGCGTCCCAGATGGCGCTGTCGACGCAGGCCTGCGCGCACATGGCGAGCTTGCGGTCGCGCAGGATGTTGGTCGACGGTTTGCGCATCTTTTCCCAGCAGCCTTCGACGTTGAAGGCGTCCATGCCGATCAGCAGCGGCTGGATCTCGTCGAGGATGATTTTTACCACCTCGGCCTGGGTCTCGAACTCGTCGCCATTGTAGATTTCGCCGACGATGCCGGCGCTGGTGTAGAGTTTTGTGATGATGGTGCAGCGATGGGTCATGAAATAGTTGCTGCCCCGAAATGTGCGCGGCAGCGGCATCGACAGCGGAATGCACTCTATCCGCTCGATCTTCAGTTTCGGAACCATCTGGACTCGGTTGATGCAAAATGTTGAAACGTTTCCAACGATAATCATGACGCGCCCTGACGGTCAAGGGCGTTCGTTGTGGAGCGCTGCCGGTGGCCGGAGGTGGCTACAGCCGCTGCGATGCGATATAAGCCATGCCAATGCCGTCAAATTTTGCGTCCCGGGATGGACCTGACCAGCAGCGCGGGCGGCGGCGGCAGATTGATGGTATGGAAAAAATTGACTGCTGGCGGAACCGTTTCAGTCGATTGGCAATCATTGGCGGTGGTTGGTGAATGAGGATTCCTGTATGCCGCCGGGGCGCGGCGGCAAGGCATGCTTCCCAAGCCGGTCTGGCCGGCTCCCTCCAGATGCGGCAACGGCCCTTTCCGGCAGCACGGATCGCCGCCACGCCCGGATTTTATCCCGTCTGGCCATTGAAGGTTTTGGAAGTTTCGCTTTTCGAGATCGGCCCGGCCGGCACGCGTCATGACGTATCCCGCCTCGGCGGCTCCAGCGCGTAGTAGGCCATCGCATTGGCATGCGCGAGAATCTCGTCGACCTCGCGGATGTTCTTGCGGCGCGGCGCGTCAGGATCAAAGCGCGGCAGCCGTCCGCCCGGTGGCCGCCCGCGCCGGAGTGGTGAAAAACGCCGGAACCGGACCGGGCCCTGCTTGCCGCCTGCTGCCGCCCCGTCGCGGGCCGCCCTGTCGCGTTGAAGGGCGGCGTCGTTGCGCGCCTTCCAGCGGGCGAAACGCTGCGCCTGCCCCGGCAAGTCGTCAAGTGCCTGACCCAGCGCGTCCAACCGGAGCGTCAGCTTCGCGGCATTCATCGGATCGTCGCGCGACGGCGGCGGCGGCAGGGGGATGCGTGGCGCATCGTCGTCGAGTGACCGGATGCGCGGTACGGCATGCGCCGGCACATATTTGCGGCGGATGCGGAACGGATTCTTGAGCTGATCGAGCAGCGAAAGGTTTACTGCACGTGGCCTGGCGGCGCGCCGTTCGGCGGCCTTCCGCTCGGCTTGATAGCGGGCAAAATCCTCCTGCGACAGATTGACGGCGAGGCCGAGGCGGCGCATGGAGGCTACCGTGTCGGAAATTTTTGGTTTGAGCTTTCGCGGAAGGAACGGCGGCAGCGTCACCACGATGCCTTGCGCCGCCGCGATGATCAGCCGTCGCGCGGCGGATTCGGCTGGGCGCAGCAGCAAAAGAATGGCGCGGTAGAGGTGGCGCGGCAAGCAAAGCGCCGCGGCCGGTTTTTTCCGCCCCGTCCTACCCGCTCGCCCCGGCCTTGGGGCAACAGCGGCTTCCCCGAGCACCAGCGACAACGGCCTGCCAAAGCCCATCTCGGCCATGCCGACGAGCATCAAGAGGATGTGTTTCAGCGCCTCCCGGTATCGCTCGATCGTTGCACTCGCATCTCCAAACTCCACCGCCGCCTCCTTTCCAGCACAGGCTGACGGATTATCGCACCGATCGGGAGGGCGGGGATGAAATCCTGAAAAACTCTTGCCGCGTGGCGGCGGGTGGTCGGCCAAGGCATTGAAAAGACTGGAGCGAGGTTTCGAAAGGAAAAAAAATTTGAAATGAACGGGCTTTTTCCATCCCCGTTTTTACGAAGGCCGGTGACCCTTTCGCTTTCCAGGATGCTCACGTCGCACTCCGTCCCGCACCCCTTGTATCTGCACAAATCCGATCTTGTGCAGATACAAGGGGTGCTGGACAGAGTGCGGCGTGGACGTTTTGGCGCACAGGACAGTATCCTTGACGAAGACGGAATAGGCGAGGCTGCCACCGCCACCAACACAACACATTGAAAAGGCTTGAGTTTTCGAGAGACGACAGCCGCCTTCGGCCTAGGCGCGAGGCCGTTCGAAAAGCATGTCATGCTTGCAAAACCAAGCGGAAACAGAGAGTTGATCGGAACCCGCGTGGATTATTGCGTAACAAGCATGACCAAGGAGGCTTGAAAGACCGGCAACTTTTTCCTGATGCTTTGGCTTGCCCGCATCCTGCCCACCGGATGACATTGAACAGCCTCGGCCATCGTTGGCGAAGCCGGCCCGACCTGATGGCCAACTCGGCAGCGCTCCAGCGCTCCACAACCTGGATCGTGGTTTGGATGGTATCCCCGAACCGCGCTACTCCACCCAGGCCGGTGTCTTGAAATCGTCCCAGGTGGCGCCGATGCCGGCGTCGACGGGCAGCGCCGCGCCGGTGATGCCGGTCGCCACGGGCGACGTGATGAAGGCGATTGCGGCCGCGATGTCGCGCGGCGACAGCACACGGCCGAGCGGGTGGCGGTCGGCATAGGATTGCAGGATTTCCGCGCCGTTGGGGATCGTCGCCAGCCGGCCGTCGAGCAGCGGTGTTTTTGTGACGCTCGGGCAGACGCAGTTCACGGTGACACGGTCGCGCGCCAGATCGAGCGCGGCGGCGCGGGCCATATTGAGCAGCGCGCCTTTCGAGACGCAGTAGGAGAACATGCCGTGCTCGGCCTGCAGGCCGTCAAGGCTGGAGAGCAGCACGATGGCGCCCGACTTTTTCGGCCGCATATGCTTTGCGGCCTCGCGCACGACCAGGAAGGAACCGCGCACATTGACGCCCATGACCTCTTCGAAATCGGCGAGCGGGGTCTCGAAGACGGGGCCGCCCGCGCCGAGCACGCCGGCGCAGGCGACTGCGACGTCGACTGGCCCAAGCGCGTCCTTCGTGGCGGCGAAGGCCTCGATCACGGTCGCCTCGTCGCCGGTGTCGCCGGTGAAGGCCAGCGCACTCCGGCCGATCCTGCGGATTTTCTCGGCGGCCTGATCGGCGGCGCCGGGCGTCCAGTCTAGGATGGCGACGTCGGCGCCGAGGTCGGTGAGCGTGAGGGCGGTCTCCAGGCCGATGCCGGAGCCGCCGCCGGTGACAAATGCGATCTTGCCTTTGTGAGATAGGCCGGGGAAGGGTTCGCGCGGGGTCATGTCCTGGCTTTCCTCAAATTTTTGATCCTTACGCCGCCCCTCATCGCCCTGCCGGGCACTTCTCCCCGTATACGGGGAGAAGGACGCTGTCGCGCCCGGTATCGCCAATCGCTAACGTTGCAGAAGGAGCGCCGCGTTGCCGCAAGCCACCTTCTCCCCGTTCACGGGGAGAAGGTGCCCGAAGGGCGGATGAGGGGCGGCGCCATCGGTCGATCATTCGCCGGCTCATTTGCCCCCCGCAATACTGCCCGCCGCGGTCGGTGCGCCGCCGCCGGGGACCGTCAGCTTCCACAACTGACCTTGCAGGTTCGCTTCGGTGCTCGCCGCCAGCACGGTGGCGTCCGTGACCCACAGTGTCTCGCCGGAAAAGATGCAGTTGGTCGGCGCGCCGCCGACATCGATGAAGGCGTCGACCTTGCCATTGGGCTGGACGACGTGGATGCCCTTGCCGACGAGGTCGGTGACGTAGAGCCGTCCGTCCGCGCCGATCTTCATGCCGTCGAGGATCGGATTAGCGCCCGGCATCTTTCCGAGGTCTTCTATCTTGCCACTCGGGCGGCGGCGGCGGACGTGGCCGGTGTACGATTCGTCCCAGATGACGGAGCCGTCCGCCTCGACGGCGAGCCCGTTCGGGAATACCGGTTTTTCGAACGCCACGACGACACGCGGCGTGCCGTCCGGCGCGATGGCGAAGATGTAGCTGGGGTCGGGATTGGCCGGATTGTAGGTGCCGGGATCGGTGAAATAGAGGTGGCCGTCTGCGCCGAAGACGAGGTCGTTCGGGCCGTTCAGCTTGATGCCTTCGACCTCGGTGACGAGGATGACGGCCTTGCCGCCCGGCTCGACGCGCTGGATCGACGGCACGCTCATCTCCGCAGCGCGCCACGGCCCGACCGTGCCGCCATTCTGGCAGACATAGAGTTCGCCCCTGGCGCCGACGACGCAGGAATTCGGCGCGCCGGCGGTGTAGGCGAGGCGGCTGACCTTGCCGTCGCGGAACACCGAAAGCTGGCTGCGGTAGCTCTCGACGAAGACGACGCTGCCGTCCTTCTGCAGCGTCGGTCCCTCCGGCCAGCCGAGGCCGGTGGCCATGAGTTCGGGTTCGCCATATGTGGTCATTTGACGGCTCCTGCGGTCAGGCCGCGCACGATGTAGCGCTGGATGAAAAGCGAGAAGATGAGGATCGGAACGACGGTGACGACGCCAACCGTGGCCGCGATGTTCCAGTCGATCGGTCGCTGTGCGCTGACCAGCGTGGCCGCGCCGAGCGAGATGGTTTGCAAGGCGCGGGAGTCGATGATGTAGAGGGCGACCAGAAACTCGTTCCAGGTGAACAGCGCGCCGAACAATGCGGCCGTCACCATGCCCGGCCGAACGATGGGCAGGATGACGCGCCACAGCGCCTGGATGCGGGTGGCGCCGTCGATCATCGCCGCTTCGTCGATCTCCTGCGGCACTTCGTCGAAGAAGCCGATGAGGATCCAGACCACGAGAGGCAGCGAGAAGGAGACGTAGGGCAGGATCAGCCCTGGATAGCTGTTCGTCAGGCCGATCGCCTTGACGGTCAGGAACAGCGGGATGGCGACCGCGATGGGCGGCATGAAACGCATCGACAGGATGGTGCTGGCCATGCGGTCGCTGCCTGCGAATTTGAGCCGCGAGAAGGCGTAGGCGGCGGGCGTGCCGATGACCAGCGCGATCAGCGTCGACAGGCCGACGACGATGACGGAGTTCAGCGTGAAGGACAACATGCCCTGGCTGAACAGAACCTCGGAATAGTTCTTGGTGATCTGCGCCCAACTGAAGTTTAGGGTCGGCGGCACCTGCGCGACGATTTCTATCCTTTTCTTGGTGGAAAGGATCGCGAGGTAGAGAAATGGGGCTGCGCCGATGATGCCGAGCGCGACCAGGCCGACATAGGCGATGAGGCGACCGGGTTTCATCGCGCCTGCCCCGGCCGGAGCTGCACGTAGCGCAGCAGGATGGTCGTGCCGACCGCGATGATGATAAGCATCGAATAGGCGACGGCGGCGGCGTAGCCGTAGTTCTGGAACTGGAACCCGTTCTGGAAGGAGAAGAAGGCGAGCGTCGTGGTGCCGCGCGCCGGCCCGCCATAGGACAGGCCGTAGATCAGGTCGAAGGAGCGGAAGGCATCGACCGCCCGGAACACGGCGGCGAAGACGATCGCCGGCATCAGCATCGGCAGGACGACGCGGCGGAATTTGACGATCGGCCCCGCGCCGTCGACCTCCGCCGCCTCGAAAATCTCGCGCGGCAGTCCCTGCAGGCGGGCGAAGACGATGATGAAGACGAACGGCGTCCATTGCCAGGTGTCGACGAGGATGAGCGTCACCATCGCCATGCCGACGGAGCCCAGCCAGTCGGGCGGCGTGATCCCGATGGCCGAGATCGTCCAGTCGACCATGCCCCAGTCCGGGTTGAGCAGCGCGCGCCACATGACGCCGACGACGATCGGCGTGATCAGCATCGGCAGCAGCAGGATGCCGCGCACGATCCAGGCGCCCTTGAGGTCGAGGTCGAAGAACAGGGCCAGCGCCACGCCGAGCACCACCTGCAGGGCGACGGCGGCCGTCACCATGATCGCGCTGTTCATGGCGGCGTTCCAGAACAGCGGGTCGGCGAGCAGCGTGTTATAGTTGGCAAGCCCGACAAAATTGCCGGTGCCGGTGGCGGCCGTCAGGTCGGTGAAGGACAGCCTCAGGGAATAAAACAGCGGATAGATCGAAAAGGCGATGAGGTAAAGGACGCAGGGCCCGAGCAGCAGCCAAGCGGTCAGCGCCGGCCGGTCGCGGCCTTCGATGACCGCGACCGGTTGCTGAGCGGCACTTACGGCGCTCATGCTTCGGCCCCCGCCGAACTTTTCCCGCTCAGGCGAGGTGCCCCGCCTTGCGCAATGCGTCTTCCCACTGCTTCTGCACCTTTTCGCAGGCGGTCTTGGCGTCCTGCGTGCCGATGAGGGCCGCGTTGAACTCGACATTCATCATGTCGTTCAACTGGAAGAATTCCGGGATGCGACTGGTCGGAATCGTATCGGCCGTCTCGATCGCCGTCAGCGCGTCCTTGAGATACGGGAACTTTGCCACGAGTTCCGGATCCTTGAAGGCCGAGGTGCGGTTGGCGTCGATATTGTACTTTTCGATCGAGTAGCGGTTGACTGCCTTGTTGGTGATCCAGGTCAACGCCAGCCACGCCATGTCCTTGCGCGCCGGATCGAGGTTCTTCGGAATGCCGACGCCCCAGCCGCCCTGGATCGCCTTGGGCGACTTGCCGTCGCCGGAGGGCACCGGGGTCGTGCCGGTCTTGTCCGCGACCATCGAATTCTCGGCGTTGAGCACCGGACCGGCGATGGTCGCCCAGAAGATCATCTGGGCGATCTTGCCGGTCGAGAAGCCGTCGACGTTTTCGGCAAAGCCGTATTTGGTGACGTTCTTCGGCGCGTAGGGCAGAAGGTCGATCAGCATCTGCAAGGCGCCGACGCCTTCCGGCGAGTTCACCTGCGGCATGAAATTCTTGTCCTTCGGCGAGCCGGTCATCAGCTTGCCGCCGGTGGTGATGAAGCGCGTGTACCAGTCGACCGCGGCCAGCGAGAAATCGTTGGCGCCGATGAAGGAGCAGCCGGCGACGTCGTCGGTATGGAGTTTTTGCGCGGCCGCCTTGAATTCGTCCCAGGTCTTCGCCGGCTGCAGGCCGGCCGCCTCGAACAGATCCTTACGATAGAAATAGATCACCGAACCGGAATGCAGGCCGGGAATGCCGTACACGTCCTTGCCTTCACCGACGGCGCCGGCCGCCATGTCGAATATGCCGACATTCTTCATTGCCCCCGGAATGAAATCGGCAAAATCCCAGTCCGGCGGCGTCTTTGCCGGATCGTCGATGTAGGAATTGAGCTGCTCGTACATGCCGCCGCCGACCTGCTGGGTGGTCAGGAAGCCGAGATATTCGATCAGGTCGAAGGACGAGCGGTCGGCCTTGAGGTTCTGCAGCGTCTTCTCGATCAGCGCGCCGAGCGCCGGCGAGGTGATCTCCATCTCCATGCCGGTTTCCTCGGTAAATTGCGGCAGCATGTCGGCCAGCGCGCGATGGTCGTTCTCGTCGCCGGTCATCAGGATGCTGACCTTCTGGCCGGCATACTTCTTCATGTCGAAATCGGCTGCGAACGCTGCGCCCGTCCCGAACCGCCCGGCCAGGGTTGCGGAAATCCCGAGTATGCCCGCGCTCTGCAGCAGGCGGCGGCGGTCGATCGAGGCATGCGCGAGCGCGTTCAAAACGCCTGTCTTGGTGCTGTCGTCCATATTTTCCTCCCGAGGTGAAACGCCAAGCTCGAAACGTCGGCTTGCACCAAGCTAACTACGCTGCTTCGCGCTAGTCAATCGTTTGAGTGATGTCGTGTTATCGATTCCATCCAAAATTCTGAAAAAATGCGCCCGGCAGACGATTTCCGGGCCGGCGAGCTAGTCAAACCATTGCCTAAATCTTGGATCGGGTCTTTTCTAGGCGCGGGAGCGCGCGACAGAACGGGCGCGAAACGCCGGAATCGGATTGGGAGGAGACAGTGTCATGAGCGGGAAAAGCGTCGTCGTAACAGGCTGCGGAACGGGCATCGGCAGGGCCATCGCGCTGCGGCTCGCGGCCGATGGATGGAGCGTGGTCGGATTGGAACTGAACCCGGAGACGGGCGGAAAGACCCGCGCCGATCTTGGCGACGGTCATGACGTGATCATCGGAGATGCCTCGGAGCGTGCCGTTCTTGCCGCCGTGCGGGAGAGGGCGGAAGCCTTCGCGCCGCTCTGCGGCTGGGTGAACAATGTCGGCATCGCCCTGATGGGCAACCTGCACGAGCCCAGGGAGCCCGAGGTCGAGCGGCTGATGAAGGTCAATCTGATGTCGCATTTCTGGGGATCGTCGGAGGCGATTTCAACCTGGGTGCGGCAGCGCAGGGTGGGTGCCATCGTCAACGTCTCGTCGGTTCACGGCCGCTCCGCCTTCAACATGTGGGCGGCCTATGATTGCGCCAAGGCCGGCATCGACGCGCTGACCCGTTATATCGCCGTCGAATACGGGCCGGTCGGCATCCGCGCCAATGCGGTGGCGCCGGGCGCGATCCGAACGCCGCTGGTCAGCCAGGTGATCCGCGAGAGCCCGGACCCCATAATTGCCGAGCGCGAAATGTCGATCCAGCATCCGCTGGAGCGCATCGGAGAACCGGAGGAGGTGGCCGCGGCCGTCGCCTGGCTGCTTTCCGACGAGGCGTCATTCGTTACCGGACAGTCGCTGGCGGTCGATGGCGGCTTGACCTCGCGCTGCTATCGATACAATCCAGATGCGCAATTGCTTGCCCGCTATCAGGAGGCGCGTGCTTGACAGAACCGCCGCGTCCCCGGCCCGCCACGCTGAAGGACATCGCCACGGCCATCGGCGTCGACATCTCGACGGCGTCGAAGGTCGTCAATGGCGGCGGCATCAGCGTGCGCCCGGAGACGCGCAAGGCCATCCTCGACGAGGCGGCGCGGCTGAACTACCGGCCACATGCGCTGGCGCGGAATCTGCGGACGCGGCGCACCGGCGCCATCGGCGTGCTGCTGCCCGACCTCACCAACCCGATCTACGCCGCGACGATCCGCGGGGCCGTGCGGCGGGCCGAGGAACTGGGCTACGTCACGCTGGTCGCCGAGGCGCAGGACGACGCCGCCTCGGCGTCGATCTACGGCAAGCTGGTGGCGGAGCGGCGCATCGACGGCTTCATCATCGCGGTGGCCGCCAAACGCGACCTGATCGCGGCGATCGACGCCCAGCCGGTGCCGCATGTCTTCGTCAACCGCCGCGCCAGCATCGGGCGCAGCGTCACGGTGGATGACGAGGCGGCGGCGCGGCTTGCGGCGCGCACGCTGATCGAGGCCGGACACAAGCGGCTCGGCTTCATCGGCGATTCCGACGAGATGGACACGGCGCGCCGCCGCCGTGCCGGCTTTTTCGGGGAGGCCAGGAAGGCCGGACTGCCTGACGTGGTGGACGCGGTCGAACCCTATTCGCGGCGCGGCGGCTTCGACGCCTGCCTGAAACTGCTGGCCGCAAAACCGCGTCCCACGGGGATCTTCGCATCAAACCTTCTGGTCGGCATCAGCGCGCTGGCCGCCGCCCGCAGCCTCGGCGTGCGGGTGCCGGAAGACCTTTCCATGGTGACGCTGGACTTCGAGGACGCAAATTATTCCGCGCCGCCGCTGACGGCCATCGCCATGCCGCTCGACGAGATGGGAACGCTGGCCGTCGAGGAACTGCATGCCATGATAGAGGGCCGCGAGCCGAAGGACGTTGTGGTCGACGTCGCGCCGACGCTGATTTCGCGCGCCTCGGTAGCGCCGCCGCCGAAGGCTCGCAAATAGCCTTATAGAGGCAGGATTTCCGAGCGCTTGACCTGCTTCAACGCAAAGCTGCTTTCGATCGACGCGACGTTATCGAGCCGGGTCAGTTTGTCCTTCAAGAATTCCTCGTAGGCGTCGAGGTCGCGCACGACGATGCGCAAGAGATAATCGCGCTGGCCGGTCATCAGGTAGCAGTCAAGCACTTCCGGCCAGCGCGTGACGGCCTGCGAGAAGCGGTCGAGGTCTTCTTCGCGCTGCCGCTCCAGCTTGATCGAGGCGAAGGCGCTGATCGGCAGGCCCGCCTTTTTCTGGTCGATGACGGCGGTGTATCCCTTGATGATGCCATCCTGCTCCATCAGCCGCACGCGCCGGGCGCAAGGGGACGCAGACAGCCCGACACGATCGGCAAGCTCTTGCGCCGTGATCTTTCCGTCAACCTGGATCGCGGCGATGATTTTCCGGTCGATCTCGTCCAGTTCGCGCATTGGTGATTTCCCCGCTTCTGCCGAACAGGATTAGCTGGATTCACCAATTCTGACTATTCGTGAAGCGAAGATTAGCCGCAAAGTATCGCCGCTGCTTGCTATCATCGCTGCGTCGGAGGGGATGCCAATGAACAAGCATGATCTCGCCACGCTTTCGGCCCTGGAGCGCAAGGTGCTGTGGCTGGCGACCTGGATGATCCACAACGCCAACCATCTTCGCGACAGCGACGACGGGCTGAAGGTCGGCGGGCATCAGGCCTCGTCGGCGTCGCTCGCCACGATCATGACGGCGCTCTATTTTTCGGCGCTGCGCCCGGAGGACCGTGTCGCGGTGAAGCCGCACGCCAGCCCGATCTTCCATGCGATTCAGTACCTGCTCGGCAACCAGAGCCTGGAAAAGCTCAGGAACTTTCGCGGCTACAAGGGCGCGCAATCCTATCCGTCGCGGACGAAGGACGTCGACGACGTGGATTTCTCCACCGGTTCGGTCGGGCTCGGCGTGGCGCAGACGCTGTTTTCGGCCTTGGCGCAGGACTATGTGCGCGCGAAAGGCTGGGGGCTCGAGCGGCCGGAGGGCAAGATGGTGGCGCTGATCGGCGACGCCGAGATGGACGAGGGCAATATTTTCGAGGCGCTGCTGGAAGGCTGGAAGCACGGGGTGCGAAACACCTGGTGGGTGGTCGACTATAACAGACAAAGCCTCGACGCCGTGGTGCGCGAGGGCCTGTGGGCTCGCTTCGAGGCGATTTTCCGCAATTTCGGCTGGGATGTCGTTATCCTCAAGCATGGCGAAATCCAGCAGCAGGCGTTTTCCGAGCCGGGCGGCGAGAAATTGCGCGAATGGATCGATGCGTGCCCGAACCAGCTCTATTCGGCGCTGACGTTCCAAGGCGGGGCTGCTTGGCGCAAGCGGCTCAGCGACGATCTCGGCGACCAAGGGCCGGTGTCGAGGCTGATCGACAGCCGCAGCGATGACGAATTGGCGCGGCTGATGGGCAATCTTGGTGGCCACGACCTGCCGTCGATCCTCGACGCCTTCGAGCAGGCCCGCAAACATGACCGCCCGACCTGCTTTATCGCCTACACCATCAAGGGTTTTGGCTTGCCGCTGGCGGGCCACAAGGACAATCATGCTGGGCTGATGACGCCGACGCAGGTCGAGACGCTGCGCAAGGGGATGAGCGTGGGTGACGGGCGCGAGTGGGAGCCGTTCGAGGGGCTCGACATCTCCGAAGCCGACCTCAAGCGTTTCTTGTCGGCGGTGCCGTTCGTGCAGGCCGGCCGGCGACGCTATTCCGCGCCAGCGGTTCCCGTGCCGGAGACGCTGGCCTTCTCGCAGCAGCCCGCGATGTCGACGCAGCAGGGGTTTGGCCTGCTCATGCACGAGATCGGCAAGAGCGATGCGCCGCTCGCAGACCGCGTCGTCACCACTTCCCCTGACGTGACCGTCTCCACCAATCTCGGCGCGTGGATCAACCGGCGCGGTCTGTTCGCGCGCGACGAACTGGCTGACGTGTTCAAGGCGGAGCGTATTCCCTCCACCTACAATTGGACCTTCTCGCCAAAAGGCCAGCACATGGAACTCGGCATCGCGGAGATGAACCTGTTCATCATGCTGTCGGCGCTCGGCCTGTCGCATTCGATCTTCGGCGAGCGGCTGCTGCCGGTCGGTACGCTCTATGACCCGTTCATCGAGCGCGGTCTCGATGCGCTGAACTATGCCTGTTACCAGGACGCCCGGTTCATCCTCGCCGCGACGCCTTCGGGCGTCACCTTGGCGCCGGAGGGCGGCGCGCACCAGTCGATCGCTACCCCGCTGACCGGCATGGCGCAGGATGGGTTGGCCAGTTTCGAGCCGGCCTATGTGGATGAACTCGCGACGATCCTGCGCTGGGCGTTCGATTACATGCAGCGTTCGGGCGATGCCGAGCCGGACGCCCGCAGTTGGCTGCGCGATCTCACCGGCGGTTCCGTTTATCTGCGCCTGTCCACCCGCTCCATCGAGCAGCCGAAGCGGGCGATCACGCGGGACCTCGCCCAGGACATGATCGACGGCGCTTACTGGATGCGCCGGCCGGGTCCGAACGCGCAGATCGTGGTCGCCTATACCGGGGCCGTCGCGCCGGAGGCGATCGAAGCGGTCGGGCTGATGGCCGAGGACCGCCGCGATGTCGGCCTGCTGGCTGTCACCTCCGCCGACCGGCTGAATGCTGGCTGGACGGCGGCGTCGCGGGCGCGGGAGCAGGGGGCTTCCCAGGCGCTGAGCCACATCGAACGGCTGTTGCTCGGTGTGCCGCCGCATTGTGCGCTGGTGACGGTGCTGGATGGGCACCCGGCGACGCTCGCGTGGCTGGGCTCTGTCATGGGACACCGCACGCGCTCGCTTGGCGTCGAGCATTTTGGGCAGACCGGCACGATTGGCGACCTCTACCGGCATTTCGGCATCGATGCGCGCGGCATCGTCACAGCGGCGCAAGCAGTCGCGCCCGGCCGGCCGATCCGGCATTTGCGGGCGGTGTGAGCGAGGCAACTACAATCGCGGAATGCTGCGGTCCCAATCGCGGCGTTTCACCAGTTCGCCATTTTCGAAGGCCTGCATGGAGGCCTTCACCTCGAAGGTTGTCGGGGTGCAGTACACGCGCGTCGAGGTCTCCGTCCTGATGTCCCAGCCGTCGCGGTTCAGCCGCCAGGTTGCGCGGGTTTCGGCGGTCGTCGCCGACGGGTCGCCTTCTCGAACGCGATAATGCTCCTCGGAATCCGCCGCGAAGGACAGGTCGATTTTCGGCAGCGTATAAGACGCGCGCTCGCGATGCACGGTCACCACCGTCTCGCCGGTCATCGGGTCCTCGGTGATGGTGCGATTGCGCCCGGCCAGCTTCGTAACCGAATAGGGTTCGGCCTCCGCCTGTTCCGGCTCGGCAAATGGTTTCAGCCGGTCATCCAGCGGCGAGGGCGCCCGTACCGGCAAGCTGAGCGATCCCGCCGAAAGCGTCAGCGTGGCGAGATCGGCAGACGGCCAGGCGATCGGCCAATGCGCGGTCGCCAACGCCAGCCGGATGCGGTGGCCGGCGGGAAACGCCTGCGCGATGTCATTCAGGACGATTTTCACCCGGTAGCGCTTGCCCGGCTCCAGCGGTTCGGGGTTTTCGTGGCCGTCGCGGTGGGTCAGGTTGAGCAGGCCGTAGGTCACCAGCGTCGACGATCCGTCCGGCGCGACATCTTCCAGCCGCGCGGCGATCATCGCCGCCGGTTTGTCGGAGGCGATGTCGAGCGACAGGATCGGCGCGCCGAAGATCTCGAGGCGCTCTTGCAGGGGAGCCGTGTCGAAACAGACCGAACGCCCGTCGTCCGGCCGCTGGTCGGCCGGGAGTTCGCCCGCGAGGCCGTAAGGACACCACTCGCCGAAGGTGACGCCCGTGGAGATGCTCGAAGCGACCAGGATTTGCTGGTTCTCGGCAGGGTTGTCCGCAAGGTCGCGGCCGGACAGATGAAGCACCTTTGCAGGCCGATCGGCTGGCGGCCAGGTCGTCTCGGCGATCCATCGGCCCGGCCGCTCCGCATAGGTCGTTGCCGGGCGCACGCATTCCTGCATCCAGGCGCGCAGCATTGGCTCGTCCATAATGCCGGTGTCGATGCCCTTCAGCCAATAATCCCACCAGCGCAACGCTTCCTGCAAAAATCCGATCTGCGGGCCGGGCTGCGCGGCATTCGGCCAGGCGTGCGCCCACGGTCCGATCAGGCCCTTCTTCGCTCCCGGCAGGCCGGCCAGCATGCGCGGGATGGCGTTGGAATAGCCGTCGGCCCAGCCGCCGACCGCGTAGACGGCGGCGGTGATCGCGGAAAAATCCTCGCGGACCGAACCCTGCTTCCAGTAGTCGTCATAGGTCTGGTGTTCGATCCAGGTGGCCGCCATCAGCGGGTTGTTGTCGAGCCGCTCCAGCCACATGTCGCGCCAGCGCTCGCCGACCACCTGCGGGTCCGGGGGCTGCGCGCCATAGGCGAACATGGTCGAGGCCCAGGCGATGGAATTGTTGAGCAGGCAGCCGCCCATGAAATGGCAGTCATCGGCATAGCGGTCGTCGGTGGAGCAGGCGGTGATGATCGCCTTCAGCGCCGGCGGGCGGTGGCTCGCCACCTGCAAGGAATTGAAGCCGCCCCATGAGATGCCCATCATGCCGACTGTGCCGCTGCACCAGGGCTGAGCGGCCAGCCAGGCGATCACTTCCACCGCGTCGGCCTGTTCCTGCGGCAGATATTCGTCATGCAAAATGCCGTCGGAATCGCCGGAACCGCGCATGTCGACACGGACGCCGGCATAGCCGTGTCCGGCGAAATAGGCATGCGTCTGGCGGTCTCGCAGCACGGTGCTGTCGCGGCGGCGGTAGGGCAGGAATTCGAGGATCGCCGGCACCCGATCGCTTTCGGCATCGTCCGGCAGCCAGATGGTGGCGGCCAGCCGCGTGCCATCCGAGAGCGTGATCCACTCGGTGTCGACGGTGCGGACGCGCCTCGGGAATTCGGTGATGGTCCGGATAGTCATGAATATCTTTCCCGGGGTGCTACGACGAAGCCGTCACGCCCCCTTGCCAAAGGATACGGCCCGGGTCGGCGGCCGCGTTCCACGAACCAACGCCAAAACGGAATGAATTGTCTAGACGTATCGGGCTTGCGGAGTGGGCTTTCTTGTGTGCGAAATGAGTTGCCTTCAGTTTGAAAGCCGGGACGAATTTTCTCATCGCACGTCGCCGGCAACCGGATTTTGAAAGGAACGACCATGGGCTACGAAGTTACGCGGAGAGGTTTTCTAGCGGGGACCGCCGCGGCTGCCGCGGGCGTCACCGTGCTCGGCCAGCCGTGGTCGAATGTCGTGCACGCCGCCGAAGGCCGCATCGTCGTGCGCATCGACGAGGATTTGAAGAACCTCGATCCGGCAAACCGCACCGGCGCGACCGACGTCAATGTCATCCTCGCGGTCGGGCAGGGGCTGGTGAAATTCAAGCCGGGTTCGACCGAATGGGAGAACGATGCGGCGACCGAGATCAAGCAGGTCGACGACAAGACGATCGAATTCACGCTGAAGGAAGGGCTGAAGTTCAGCGGCAATTATGGCGAACTCACTGCCGAGGACGTGAAATTCTCGTTCGAGCGTTTCATCACGCCCGGTCCGGACGGCAAGAAGGTGGATTACGCCGACGATTGGGCGGCATTGGAGTCGGTCGAGGTCACCGGCAAGCTGACCGGAAAAATCCATCTCAAGAACCCGTCGCCTGCCGTCTGGCTGATCGCGCTGGCCGACGGCTCGGGCGTGATCATCTCGAAGAAGGCGTTCACTGAACTCGGCGACAAGTTCACGACCACGCCGATCGGCACCGGCCCCTACATCCTCAAGGAATGGGTGCCGCGCGACCATTTCACGCTCGTCGCCAATCCCGACTATCTCGGCGACAAGCCAGCTTTTTCGGAAATCGTCGGCAAGCCGATCGCCGAGGACAAGACGGCGCAGCTGGCGCTGCAGGCGGGCGAGATCGATTTTACCCGGCTCGATCCGGCGGTGGCAAAGGATGTCGCGGCGACGGCTGGCCTCAAGGTCGAGAAATTGTCGGCCATCGACTACATTTGGATCGGCCCGAACATCGAGAAAAAACCGTTCGACGACGTGCGCGTGCGGCAGGCGGTGCGGCTGGCGCTGGACGTTCCGGCAATCATTGCCGCCGCCTATAACGGCTCGGTCGAGCCCGCCTACGCACTGGAGGCCCCGGGCATCCTCGGCTATTGGGCGGATGCGCCGAAGCGCGAGCGCGACATCGAGGGCGCCAAGAAGCTGCTCGAGGAAGCAGGGCAGGGTGGCGGCTTCTCGACGCGGCTCACCGTGCTCAACAAGGCGGTCGCGCAGGCGACGGCGGCGGTCGTGCAGGCCAACCTCGCCGAGATCGGCATCGACGTGCAGATCGACGCCATCGACGAGGGCGCCTATTGGGCCTATGGCGAGAACGACGCCTCGAAGGATCTCGACCTTGTGCTGGTCGAATATCGCGGCAAATTCGATCCGGGTTTCCAGACGCAGTGGTTCACCTCCGACCAGATCGGCAAGTGGAACTGGCAGCGCTGGGGCAGCAAGGAATTCGACGACCTGCACAAACAGGGCGGCATCGAGACCGACGTGAAGAAGCGCGAGGAAATCTACATCGCCGCCCAGAAGCTGATGGACGACTCTGCCGCCTTCTGGTGGATCACCCACAACGCCTACACCTTCGGCTTCAAGGACACGCTGTCGCCCGGCATCCTGCCGAATGGCAACCAATGGCAATACGCTTCGTTCAAGCAGGCTTGACCTGTCTGAACCGAAACGAGGACATCGAGGCGCCCGGCTCTCGTGCCGGGCGCTTGCCGTTAGCGGGATGCCAGGGCCGATCCTCATGAACCTTTTCTGGAACGAAGGCAGCCTGTTCCGCTACGGCGCGTTCCGGCTGGCGACAGCTGTCCTCGTGCTCATCGGCTCGATGACACTGCTCTGCTGCCTGACGCTCATCGTCAAGGGCGACCCGGCGACGATCCTGCTCGGCCCGCGCGCCACGCCGGAAGCGGCGGCGCTGCTGCGCGAGCAGATGGGGCTGAACCTGCCTCTGTACGAACGTGTCGCGCTGTTTTTCTTCAATGCGCTGCGCGGCGATCTCGGCGCCGACGTGATCAATGGCCGGCCGGTCGCCGCGATGGTTTTCGCGGCGCTTCCCAACACGATGCTGCTCGCCGTGTCGGCGATCGGGCTGGCGGTGCTGATCGGCATCCCGATCGGTTGCTATGCTGCCGTCCGGCAGGGCAGCCTGCTCGACCAGGGGCTTGCGGTGGTCAGCGTCGGGCTGGTCGCCACGCCGAGCTATGTCGTGGCAATCCTGCTGCTCTATTTCTTCGCGGTGCGGCTCGGCTGGTTTCCGGTGCTGGGGGCAGGAGACGCCGGCAATCCGCTCGACCAGCTTCACCACCTCGTGCTGCCAACGGTGGCGCTCGCCGTTGGCTGGATCGGCTACATCGCCCGGCTGGTGCGAACCTCGCTGCTGGAAGTACTGGGCGAGCCCTACATTCGCACGGCGCGCGCCTACGGCCAGCCGGAACGCCGCGTCGTCATGAAATACGCGCTGAAGCTCGCCTGCATCCCGACCGTCGCCATTCTTGGCGTCGGCATCGGCGAACTGATGGGCGGCGCGCTGTTCGTGGAAATCATCTTCAACCGGCCGGGGCTGGGCTCGCTGATCTTCGATGCGATCCGCAACCGCAATTATCCGATCGTGCAGGGCGGCATCCTGGTGGTCGTTACCGTCTTCGTCGTGGTCAACCTTCTTGTCGACCTGTCCTATGCCTGGCTCGATCCGCGCGTGCGCGACAGTCTCGGCAAGGCCGGCGGCGGAGCCTGACCCGTGGAGGTGCTTCGCCGCATATGGGCGAGCCCGGGCGGCAGGCTGGGCCTGATCGCCACGCTGCTGGTGGTCTTTGGCGGGCTCGCCGCGCCGCTGCTCGCCACGCATCCGCCGAACCAGCTCGACGTCGCCGCACGGCTGACGCCGCCCTCGGTCGCACACTGGCTGGGCACCGACCAGCTTGGGCGAGACCTGTTTTCGCGCGGGCTTTTCGGCACGCGCATTGCCATCGGCGTGGCGCTGTCGGTCACCGCGACGGCGCTGGTGGCCGGCATCCTGCTTGGCGTTACAGCGGCCAGCACGCCGCCGGCGATCGAGCGCGTTATCCTTGCCACATTCGACATTATCAGCTCGTTTCCCAGCCTCATCCTGGCGCTGGCGCTGGTTGCCGTGCTGGGGCCCGGGCTGCTCAACATCATCATCCTGGTCACCATCGTCTTTATCCCGCAGTTCGGGCGGGTCGCGCGGGCGCAGACGCTGGCGATCAGGCAGCGGCCGTTCATCGAGGCGGAGCGGGCGCTGGGCGCATCCGCCCCGCGCATCATGCTCTTCCATGTTCTTCCCAACATCGTCGGACCGATCGTCGTGCTGGCCTCCATGAACATCCCGGTGGTCATCACGCTGGAAGCCGGACTGAGTTTTCTCGGCGTCGGCATCCGCCCGCCGCTGGCGAGCTGGGGATCGATGCTGTTCGACGGCTTCACCTATCTCGAACAGTCGGTCTGGCCGGTGCTGGTCGCCGGCGGCATGCTGACGCTGGCGACGCTCGGCTTCACGCTGTTCGGCGAAAGCCTGCGCGATGCGCTCGACCCGAAGCTGAGGCGCGAGCCATGAAGGGTGACAGCCTGGTCGAGATCCAAAATCTGTCGGTGGATTTTTCCACCGCCAAGGGCGCGCTGCATGTGCTGCGCGATGTCAGCCTGTCGATCGGCCGCAACCGCGTCGTCGGTCTCGTCGGCGAGAGTGGCAGCGGCAAGTCGACGCTGGCGCTGGCGCTGCTCGGGCTGCTGCCCGACAATACGGGCGAGGTCTCCGGCCGCATCGAACTCGACGGCGAAAACCTGCTCGACGTACCGCCGGAGGAACTGCGGAAGCTGCGCGGCGGGCGCATCGCCATGATCTTTCAGGATCCGATGACGGCGCTGAACCCGGTGTTCTCGATCGGTACCCAATTGGTGGACGCCCAGCGCAACCGCCATCCGGGGCTTGGCCGCCGGGAGCTCCTGAAACGTGCCTCAGACATGCTTGTTCGCGTCGGCATCTCCAACCCGCAGGCGCGGCTCGCCGCCTATCCGCACCAGCTCAGCGGCGGCATGCGCCAGCGCGTCATGATCGCCATGGCGCTGCTCTGCGAGCCCGACATTCTCATCGCCGACGAGCCGACGACGGCGCTCGACGTGACCATCGAGGCGCAGATCGTGCGGCTGCTCGGTGACCTGCGCGCCGACTTCAGCGGCTCGATCGTGCTGGTCTCGCACAGCCTTGGCCTGATCTCCGAACTCTGCGACGAGGTCGCTGTCATGTATGCCGGCAAGGTAGTGGAGAGCGCGCCGACGAAAGACCTGTTCGGCAACCCGCGCCATCCCTACACGCTGGCGCTGCTCGCCTGCGAGATCGATCCGGACGATGAACCGGGCGAGGCGCTGGTGACGATCAAGGGCGGCCTGCCCGATCTGATCGACGTGCCAAAGGGTTGCATCTTCGCCGCGCGTTGCCCGTCGCGCTTCGAGAAATGCGTGGAGGAGCCGCCGCTGCGCGAGGTGCAGGCAGGCCATAAATCGGCGTGCTGGCTGGTATGACCGACAGCGTGCAAACCATCGAAGTCGAGGACCTGCGCGTCACCTTCTCCGGTGGCGTCCAGGCGGTGGCCGGCATCAGTCTGGCGCTGAAGGTCGGCGAAACGGTCGGGCTGGTCGGCGAAAGCGGCAGCGGCAAGACGACGCTTGCCAAGGCGCTGGTCAGGCTGAACCGGCCGACCTCCGGCAAGGTGAAGCTCGAGGGCCGCGACCTGACCAGCCTGACGCGGGCCGACCGGCTGTGGCTGCGCCGCCGCGTGCAGATGATTTTTCAGGACCCGCTGTCGTCGCTGTCGCCGCGCATGAAGATCGCATCGCTGCTGGCCGAACCGATCAAGATTCATGGTCTCGACCGCCGCGAGCGCTGGCCGCAGGTGCTCGATCTGCTTGCGCGGCTCGGCCTCTCCGAGGCGCAGCTTGAGAAATATCCACACCAGATCAGCGGCGGCCAGGCGCGGCGCGTGGCGATTGCGCGGGCGCTGGTCACCGATCCGTCCTTCCTGATCGCCGACGAACCGACGGCCGGACTGGATGTCTCGGTGCAGGGCGAACTGCTCAACCTGCTCGCCGATCTGCAGAAGCGGCATTCGCTGGGCATCCTGATCGTCAGCCATAATCTCAATGTCATCGGCCGCATCACCGATCGCGTCGCCATCATGTATCTCGGCAAGATCATGGAGGAGGGGGCGACGCGCACCGTGTTCCGGTCGCCGCGCCATCCTTATACGCATGCGCTGCTGTCGGCCAATCCGGTCATCGACCCCGAGCACAAGCGCACAAAACTGGTGCTGAGCGGCGAGATTCCGAGCCCGTCGAAGCCGCCATCGGGTTGCCGTTTTCACACACGCTGCCCGCGCGCCCAAGACCGCTGCCGCGTCGACGAACCGCTGCTCACCGGGCCAGAAGGCCAGCGCTACGCCTGCCATTTTCCACTGGAAAGCGCCGCGTAGAGCGTTTCGGCGTCGGTACCGAGCGGCCGGTCTTCCCGCAACGTCGCTACATGCGCGCGAACCGCCGCGTGGATCGTCCTGATCCTAGGGCTCTGTACGAAAGGCCGGTGTTTCTGAACGGTGTCGTTTAGTTCGCCGTCGCGCAAGTCCACCGCCTGCGCCGCAGCCATCAGCTCGAAGGCAATGAGCCGCCGCCACAGCGCGATCATCTCGGCGCATTTGGCGATCGTCAGCGGCGTCTGCGTCGCATGGTCCTCGACGCCCTCGGACACCGGCAGGAAGTCGAGCATTACCGGGTTCGCCTTGTGACGGATGGCGGCGAGGATAGCCGTCACCGTCTTCTGCAACGGCACGAAGCCTGCCGACGCGCCGCCAATCGGCGACAGATATTTCGGCAGGCCGTTGCGGCCGGAGCCGGTCAACTGGATGAAACGCGCCGCGCTCGCGGCGGCGGCCTGCGCGACGGCGAGGCCAAGCGTCTCGAAGGCGAGCGCCAGCGCCGGTGTATGGAAATTGCCGGTGGAGAGTACCAGCGCGTCGTCGGCCAGCACCAGCGGGTTGTCGGCGGCGGTGTTGAGTTCGATCTCTATCGCGCGCCGTGCTTGGCCGATGGCGTCGAGCAGCGCACCGTGGATTGAAGGTACGCAGCGGATCGACAGCGGATCTTGGAGCGTGCCGGGTGCCGGTTCGGCGTCGCGGGCCAGCAGGGTGCGTAACTGCGCCGCGGATTCCGCCTGGCCGGGAGCCGGCCGAGCCGCTTGAAGACGCGGATCGAGTATCGTCAGGTTGGCGCCCATCGCATCCATGGTCAGCGCCGCGGCCTGCTGCTGCTGGCCGAAGGCCGAAAGCGCATCGGCGACAGCCAGTGCTCCCGCGCCGGCCGAAATCGCCGAGGCATTGATAAGCGACAGCCCGTCTTTCGGAGCGAGGTTGACGGGCGACAGGCCGGCATCGGCCAGCGCCTCGCCAGCCGGAAGGCGCTCGCCGCGATAGTCGGCTTCGCCTTCGCCGATCAGGCAGCGCGCCAGCGCCGTCATCAACACCAGATCGCCCGCGCCGATGGAGCCGATCGACGGCATCAGCGGATGTATCCCGGCGTTCAGCGCTGCAACCAGCGCCTCGAACACTTCCGGCGAGATGCCCGAGCCGCCACGCGACAGCATCGACGCGCGCGCAAACATCGTCGCGCGGACGGTCTCGACTGGCAGCGGCTCGCCGACCGCCCCCGAGCGTCCATGCAGAAGCTGCCGCTGGAATTCGCTGGCATCGCCCTCGACCGACGTGCCGAGATTGGCGCCGAGCCCGGTGTTCAGGCCGTAGATGCGCTGGCCGCCGGCCGCGACCCGATTCAGCACCTCGCGCGCCTTGCGAATCCGCTCTGCGACAGCGGGCGTGGTGCCGACAACTGCGCCGTCACGAGCGACGGCCACGACGTCCTCGACCGTGGCGGACCCGCCGCCGATCTCGACCGTCTTCACGCGAAGCGCAGCCTCTGACCGATGCCTTTGGCCGCCGCCTTGGCAAGCATCGCCTTGCCCAGCGCGATGTCGGACAGCGACAGGCCGCGATGCCAGAACAGGATGGTCTCGCCATCGCTTTCGCGGCCCGGCTTTCTGCCGACGGCAATCTGGCCAAGTTCGGCATGCAGCGTCCGTTCGCTCAGCCGGCCGGTCTCGACATGGGCGCGCAGCGAGCCGAATTTTCCGCCTTTGCACTGGCCCCAATCGTCGACGACCATCTTGTCCATGATGTCGGTCAGTGACAGTTCCACCGCGCTCATCGTGCCGTAGGGGACCACGAAGGCGCCTGGCTTGATCCATTCCGTCTTCAGCATCGGCTCGGGCTTGCTGAGCCGCGAGGCCTCGACCACGATATCCGCGCCTTCGACGCAACTGCGCCAATCCTGCGTGGCGACCACCGGCTTGCCGAGGTCGGCTGAAAGTTTGGCGGCAAAACCGTCGCGACTCTCCGGGCGGCGCGAATGCACCCGGATTTCGTCGAAATCGAACAGGGAATCGAGCAGCCGCACGTTCCAGTAAGCCGTGCCGCGCGCGCCGATATGGCCGAGGATTTTCGAACCTTTTCGCGCCAGATGCTTTGCGCCGAGCGCCGTGACCGCGCCTGTGCGCATGTCGGTAATCACCGTCGCGTCGAGGATGGCGCGCGGCATGCCGGTGCGCGGATCGAACAGGTTCAGGATGCCGAATTCCGAGGGCAGGCCATGCAGATAATTGTCGACATAGTCGCCGACGATTTTGACACCCGCCGCATCCAGCGGCGCAACATAGCCGCGCAAAACATTGAAATGGCCGTGGAAATCCGGATTTGGCTCGAGATGCACGCGCGGCTCGATCACCGTCTGGCCGTTGCCCTGGGCGATCAGTCCGGCCTCGACCGCGTCGAGGATTTCGGCGTCGGTCATCGCCAGCGCCTCGATGTCGAGGGCGTTGAGATAGTCGATGTAGATTGCCGTCATGCGCGCCGCTTCCTGGTTCCGGCCGGTGATATTGGCAATGGCGGCCGGACGCAATCGTCGCATTCAAAGCCGTCCTTTGGGGGCGATGCGGAACTGACGGAATCAAATGCTGCTGTCGCTTCCACTTGCATCGTTTGTTCACTCCGGGTGAAAAAGCCAGGACGAAGAAACCGAGGGCATCATCATGGCCGGAACGAAATCCGCCGAGGATGGGACAAAAGGCGGAAAGCGCGCCACGGTTCAATCTGGCGAAGCCGCCGCGCCTGCCTCCATGGACGCAAGGGCAAGCCAGGCCGCGCATGTCACGCTCAAGCAGAATCCGCACGCGGTCCGCGACCAGAAGGAAAACGTTCTCGAGGTCGCCATCGGCCGCGAGGTGCGGGCGCTGCGCAAGAAACTCGGCGTCACCGTTGCTGATCTGGCTGCCGCTGCCAGCATTTCGCTCGGCATGCTGTCGAAGATCGAGAACGGCAACACCTCGCCGTCGCTGACGACGCTGCAGGCGCTGTCGCGGGCGCTCGGCGTGCCGCTCACGGCTTTCCTGCGGCGCTTCGAGGAAGACCGCAAGGCGGTGTTCGTGAAGGCGGGCGAGGGTGTCGACGTTGAGCGCCGAGGGACGCGGGCCGGACATCAATACCGGCTGCTCGGCTATGTCGGCGCGACCGCCAGCGGTGTTACGGTCGAGCCCTATCTCATCACGCTTACGGAAAACTCCGACGTCTTCCCGACCTTCCAGCATGACGGAATGGAGTTCCTCTATATGCTGGAGGGGGAGGTCGTTTATCGCCACGGCAGCAACCTCTACCGCATGACGCCGGGTGACAGCCTGTTCTTCGATGCGGACGCTCCGCACGGGCCGGAGGAACTGACGAAGCTGCCGATGCGCTATCTCTCCATCATCTCCTATCCGGAAAACCGTGGCGAATGAGCATGGCTGGCGCGATGTGACGGACTATCAAGGACGCCACAGTCCTCTTGGATGATTTCTCTCACATGAATATAAAATTCATGGTGGTTGAAGGTCATTGCGGCCTCTGCTAAGCGTTGAAGGGAACGCAAACTGCGGAGAGGCTGCGCCATGTGTGGTATCGTCGGACTGTTCCTGAAGGATAAATCGCTGGAGCCGAAACTCGGCGCTATGCTCTCCGACATGCTGGTGTCGCTGAGCGACCGCGGGCCGGACAGCGCCGGTATCGCCATCTACGGGCCGCCTGCGAAGGGCAAGGCGAAGATCACTGTGCAGTCGGCCTCGCCGAAGCGGGATTTCGAGGGGCTTGACCTGGAACTCGGCAAGGCTTTGGGCGCGAAAGTGTCGATACAGGTCAAATCCACCCATGCCGTGATCGAGGTGCCCGCGGCAAAGATGGAGGCGGCGCGGGACATGCTTTCCGAATTGCGTCCCGATATCCGCATCATGGGCGCGGGCGATGCCGTCGAGATCTACAAGGAAGTCGGCCTGCCCCGGCAGGTGGTCGACCGCTTCGGGATAACCGGCATGGGCGGCACGCACGGCATCGGCCATACCCGCATGGCGACGGAATCGGCGGTGACGACGCTGGGTGCGCATCCGTTCTCGACCGGACCGGACCAGTGCCTCGTGCACAATGGCTCGCTCTCCAACCACAACAATGTGCGGCGCGAGTTGAAGCGCAAGGGCATGCGTTTCGAGACCGAGAACGATACGGAAGTGGCTGCCGCCTATATCTCGTCGCGGCTCAAGGACGGCAGCGATCTCGGCGAAGCGCTCGACGGCACGCTGGCCGATCTCGACGGATTCTTTACCTTCGTCGTCGGCACCCGCAACGGTTTTGGCGTGGTGCGCGACCCCATCGCCTGCAAGCCGGCCGTGATGGCCGAGACCGAGCAATATGTCGCCTTCGGCTCGGAATACCGGGCGCTTGCCAGTCTTCCCGGCATCGCCGAGGCAAAAGTCTGGGAGCCGGAGCCGGCGAAAGTCTATTTCTGGGAGCACTGAATGCCGGTCGTCGTCGATCTCGCCAAGACCTCGCTGCGCGAACTGAACCAGGCGCTCCACGACATTCCCGAGGGCTCCAACGACACGGAGTGGGAGGTGCTCAATCCGCGCGGTAGCCATGCCGTTGCGGCGGGCGTCGACAAGCCCATCAGCGTCGATGTGCGCGGCAGCGTCGGCTATTACTGCGGCGGCATGAACGACGGCGGCGAGATCACCGTGCATGGTTCGGCTGGCCCCGGCGTCGGCGAGAACATGATGTCGGGCAGCATTGTCGTCAAAGGCGACGCCAGCCAGTATGCCGGCGCGACGGGCAAAGGCGGGCTGCTGGTCATAGAGGGCAACGCCTCGTCGCGCTGCGGCATCTCGATGAAGGGCATCGACATCGTCGTGCACGGGTCGATCGGCCACATGTCGGCTTTCATGGCACAATCGGGCACGCTGGTGGTGGTCGGCGACGCGGGCGACGCGCTGGGCGATTCCATCTACGAGGCAAAACTGTTCGTGCGGGGCAAGGTGAAGAGCCTGGGCGCCGACTGCGTGAAGAAGAAGATGAAGCCGAAGCATCTGCAACGCTTGCGCGCGTTGCTGGAAAAGGCCGGCGTGACTGGTGTCGAACCGGAGGAATTCACGCGCTACGGTTCCGCCCGCACGCTCTACAATTTCAACATCGACAATGCCGACGCGTATTGAGGCCGCATGACCTATCGCAACCCGCCGACGACGCCGCGCAAATCCGCGACTTTCGACGACTACACGCTGTCGGAAATCCGCCGCGCGGCGGCGACCGGTATCTATGATATCCGCGGCGCCGGCGCGAAACGCAAGCTGCCGCATTTCGACGACCTTTTGTTCCTCGGTGCCTCGATCTCGCGGTATCCGCTTGAGGGCTATCGTGAGCGTTGCGGCACCGACGTGGTGCTGGGCAGCCGCCATGCCAAAAAGCCGATCGAACTGAAGATACCGATCACCATTGCCGGCATGAGTTTCGGGTCGCTCTCCGGTCCGGCTAAGGAGGCACTCGGCCGTGGCGCGACGGCGGCCGGCACATCGACGACCACCGGCGACGGCGGTATGACCGAGGAAGAGCGGGGCCATTCGAAAACGCTGGTCTACCAGTACCTGCCGTCGCGCTACGGCATGAACCCGCGCGACCTCAGACGCGCCGACGCCATCGAGATCGTGGTGGGGCAGGGGGCGAAGCCAGGCGGCGGCGGCATGCTGCTCGGCCAGAAGATTTCCGACCGCGTCGCCGAGATGCGCACGTTGCCGAAGGGCATCGATCAGCGCTCGGCGTGCCGGCATCCCGACTGGACCGGCCCGGACGACCTGGAAATCAAGATTCTTGAAATCCGCGAGATCACCGACTGGGAAAAGCCGATCTATGTGAAGATCGGCGGCGCGCGTCCCTATTACGACACCGCGCTGGCGGTGAAGTCAGGCGCCGACGTGGTGGTGCTCGACGGCATGCAGGGCGGCACGGCGGCGACGCAGGAAGTGTTCATCGAGCATGTCGGCATGCCGACGCTGGCCTGTATACGCCCGGCGGTGAAGGCGCTTCAGGATCTGGGCATGCACCGCAAGGTGCAACTCATCGTCTCGGGCGGCATCCGCAACGGCGCGGATGTGGCGAAGGCATTGGCGCTCGGTGCCGACGCCGTGTCGATCGGCACGGCCGCGCTCGTGGCGCTCGGCGACAACGATCCGCGCTGGGAGGCGGAATACAACGAACTCGGCACCACCGCCGGCGCCTATGACGACTGGCATGAGGGCAAGGACCCGGCCGGCATCACCACGCAGGATCCGGAACTGATGCTGCGCCTCGACCCGATCGGGGCGGGACGGCGGCTGGCCAACTATCTGAAGGTGATGACGCTGGAGGCGCAGACCATTGCGCGCGCCTGTGGCAAGAACCATGTCCACAATCTGGAGCCAGAGGACCTTTGCGCGCTGACCGTCGAGGCGGCGGCGATGGCGCAGGTGCCGCTGGCAGGGACGGAGTGGGTGCCGGGTCGGGGTGGATACTAAGATAAGATTTGCGACCTTGGCGCTCCACGTTGCCCCCCTCTGTCCTGCCGGACATCTCCCCCACAAGGGGGGAGATTGCCCTTCATTTCTGATTTCGCCAATCGCCAGAGTTGCAGAAGGAGCGCCAGCAAAGCGGCCAGCCAATCTCCCTCCTTGTGGGGGAGATGTCCGGCAGGACAGAGGGGGGCGTGACGGACACGGCTTTTCATGATCTTGCATTCGCAACCGTAGCCAAAAAAACGACCCCGAGGAGGGCGTGAAGAGGGGACAAAATGACAGTTGATCTCGCGCAATTCGCCAAGAAGAACGGCGTCAAATATTTTATGATCTCCTACACCGACCTGTTCGGCGGCCAGCGTGCAAAACTGGTGCCGGCGCAGGCGATATCAGACATGCAGAAGGACGGCGCAGGTTTTGCCGGCTTCGCCACCTGGCTCGACCTGACGCCGGCTCATCCGGACATGCTGGCCGTGCCCGACGCCAACGCCGTCATCCAGTTGCCGTGGAAGCCGGAAGTCGCCTGGGTCGCCGCAGACTGCGTGATGGAAGGAAAAACCGTCGACCAGACGCCGCGGGCCACGCTGAAGCGGCTGATGG
This sequence comes from Mesorhizobium sp. IMUNJ 23232, assembly GCF_044326205.1. NCBI lineage: Bacteria > Pseudomonadati > Pseudomonadota > Alphaproteobacteria > Hyphomicrobiales > Phyllobacteriaceae > Mesorhizobium > Mesorhizobium sp. IMUNJ 23232. The sequence continues at coordinate 99,206 of NZ_JBIRCY010000002.1, read as the reverse complement.
CCGAGGCGGCCGAGGAAGGCATGTATGTGAAGACCGGCGTCGAGGCCGAGTTTTTCCTGATCTCTCCCGATGGCTCAGCGATATCCGATGCCGCCGACACGGCGTCGAAACCTTGCTACGACCAGCAGGCGGTGATGCGCCGATACGACGTGATTGCCGAGATCTGCGACCATATGCTGGCGCTGGGCTGGGGGCCGTACCAGAACGACCACGAGGACGCTAACGGCCAGTTCGAAATGAACTGGGCGTTCGACGACGTGCTCGCCACCGCCGACAAGCATTCCTTCTTCAAGTTCATGGTGAAGTCGGTCGCCGAAAAGCACGGGCTGCGCGCCACCTTCATGCCGAAACCCTTTCCGGGCCTGACCGGCAATGGCTGCCACGCCCACATCTCGGTGTGGGACGAGGCCGGCAAGACCAATGTGTTCGCCGACGATGCGATGGAACTCGGCCTGTCGGCGCGCGGCCGCAATTTCCTCGGCGGCATCATGAAACACGCCTCGGCGCTGGCCGCGATCACCAATCCGACGGTGAATTCCTATAAGAGAATCAATGCGCCGCGCACCATTTCGGGCGCTACCTGGGCGCCCAACACAGTAACGTGGACCGGCAACAACCGCACCCACATGGTGCGCGTGCCGGGGCCGGGGCGTTTCGAGCTGCGCCTGCCCGACGGCGCCGCCAATCCGTACCTGCTGCAGGCCGTCATCATCGCGGCGGGGTTGGACGGGATGCGCACAAAAGCCGATCCGGGAAAACGCTACGACATCGACATGTACCAGTTCGGGCATACGGTGAAGGGCGCGCCGAAACTGCCGCTCAACCTGCTCGACGCCCTGCGCGAGTTCGACAAGGACAAGGGGCTGAAGGCCGCGCTCGGCGAGGAATTTTCGGCCGCGTATCTGAAGCTGAAGCATCAGGAGTGGAATTCCTACGCCCAGCATTTTACCCAGTGGGAGCGCGACAACACGCTGGATGTTTGAAGGCGCTGCTTCGGCGAGAGTGGCTTACAGCCGCCTGCCTGCTGCGTTGAACCAGTGGAGTTTTGCTGCTTCGACACCGACCGACATGCGGTCGCCCGGTGCAATCGCGGTGCGCCCCGGCGCGCGCAGGATCAGCCGGTTGTCAGCCAGCAGGCAATGGATGAAACTTTCGGCGCCGACCGGCTCGACGCCTTCGACCATGACCTCAAGCGCCAGCGCGCCAGCCGCGCCGGACTGAACGAGCGCATCTTCCGGCCGGAAGCCGAGCGTTGCCGCGCCGGCGGGAACGGTGACGCCGGATGAGTCGGGCAGGGCGGCGACCGGCAGCAGGTTCATCGGTGGCGCGCCGATGAAGCTCGCGACGAAGGTCGAGGCGGGCTTTTCGTAGACGTCGAGCGGTGCGCCGGTCTGCTCGACCACGCCGGCGTTCATCACCACCAGTACATCGGCCAGCGTCATCGCCTCCAACTGGTCGTGGGTGACGTAGACCGAGGTGACGCCCAGCGCGCGCTGCAGATTCTTGATCTCGACCCGCATCTGGCCACGCAGTTTTGCGTCGAGATTCGACAGCGGCTCGTCGAACAGGAAAACTTTTGGATTGCGCACGATGGCGCGGCCCATGGCGACGCGCTGGCGCTGGCCTCCCGAAAGCTCGCGTGGGCGGCGTTCGAGCAGATGCGACAGTTCCAGCGTTTTCGCGGCGGCGCGGACCCGCTTGTCGATATCGTCCTTGGCCGTGCCGCGGTTGCGCAGGCCGTAGGCCATGTTGTCGTAGACTTTCATATGCGGGTAGAGCGCGTAGTTCTGGAACACCATGGCGATGTCCCGCTCGGCTGGTCCGATGGTATTGACGATTTTGCCGTCGATGGCGACTGCGCCCGAGGTGATCGATTCCAGCCCCGCGATCATCCTCAGAAGGGTCGACTTTCCGCAGCCGGACGGACCGACCAGTACGCACAGCGCCTTGTCGGGTATGGCGATGGAGACGCCCTTCACCGCCTCGACCTTGCCGGAGTAGGTCTTTCGGACGTCCTTCAGATCGACGGTTGCCACAGATTCACTTCTCCGTCTCGATCAGGCCGCGCACGAACCAGCGCTGCATCAGCACCACCACCAGGATCGGGGGTACGATTGCCAGCATCGACGTGACCATCACCAGGTGCCACTGCGTGTCGGCGTCGGCGAAGGACACCATCTTTCTCAGGGCGATGACGATGGTGTTCATGTCGTTGCGGTTGGTCATCAGCAGCGGCCAGAGATATTGCGTCCAGCCGTAGATGAAGAGGATGACGAACAGCGCCGCGATGTTGGTGCGCGACAGCGGCAGCAAAATATCCTTGAAGAACTTCCACGGCCCGGCGCCGTCGATGCGCGCGGCTTCCACCAATTCGCCGGGAATGGTGAGGAAGAACTGGCGGAACAGCAGCGTCGCGGTGGCCGACGCCATCAGCGGCAGGGTCAGGCCGGTATAGGTGTCGATCAGTCCGAGGTCGACCATCACTTTGTAGGTCGGCATGATGCGCACCTCGACCGGCAGCATCAGCGTGATGAAGATCAGCCAGAAGAAGGTCATCCTGAGCGGGAAGCGGAAGAAGACGATCGCATAGGCGGACAGGATCGAGATCACGATCTTGCCGATAGCGATCGCCAGCGCCATCACCGTGGTGTTGAACAGGAGCGTCCAGACGTTGACGCCGCCGATGCGGCCGATGCCGCCGAACAGCGCCTCGTAGTAGTTGTCGAAGAACTCGCCGCCGGGCAGTAGTGGCAAAGGTGGGCGCAGGATGGTCTGCAGTGTGTGGGTCGAGGCGACGAAGGTGTAGTAGATCGGAAAGGCGACGATCACGATGCCGAGAATGAGCAGCGCATGCGCGAGGTAGCGCGACGAGCGGCTGAGCCCCAGCATCTCGCCTTCTTCCCGCCGGCCCAGCGCGACGGCGGTTCCCTGCGCCTCCGGCTTGGCGGCGGCGTCAGTCATAGTGCACCTTCTTCTCCACATAGCGGAACTGGATGGCCGTCAGCGCAATCACGATGACCATCAGGATCACGCTCTGCGCCGCCGAATCGCCGAGCAGCAGGTTCAGCGCGCCGTCGCTGTAGACCTTGTAGACCAGCGTCTCTGTGGCCTTGCCGGGGCCGCCGCCGGTGACGGCATGGATGATGCCGAAGGTGTCGAAGAAGGCGTAGGTGGTGTTGATCACCAGCAGGAAGAAGGTCGTCGGCGCGAGCAGCGGGAAGACGATCGTCCAGAACCGCTTGTTCTCGCCCGCCCCGTCGATTGCCGCCGCCTCGATCAGCGATTTCGGAATGGCCTGCAGGCCGGCGACGAAGAACAGGAAGTTATAGCTGATCTGCTTCCAGGAGGCCGCCGTGACGATCAGGATCATCGCCTGGTTGCCGTTGAGCAGCGGGTCCCACGGAATGCCGATTGAGCGCAGGCCGACCGCCAGAGTGCCGATCGATGGGTTGAACAGGAACAGCCAGAGCATGCCGGCAATCGCCGGTGCGACCGCATAGGGCCAGATCATCAGCGTGCGGTAGAAACCCCGGCCCTTGATCACCTTGTCGACCATGACCGCCAGCAGCAGCGCCACCGACATGGCGACGAAGGCCGTCGACACCGAGAAGATGACGGTCACCTTCAGCGAGTTCAGGTAATTGGGATCGGCGAGGACCTTTTCGAAATTGGCGAACCAGACGAATTTCGATTTGAGCCCGAACGGGTCTTCCCGAAGCATCGACTGCTGCAGCGCCTGGCCGGCCGGCCAGTAGAAGAACACCAGCGTGATGGCGAGCTGCGGGGCCAGCAGGAGATAGGGCAGGAGTTTGTTGGGGAACGTGATGCGCGGGGTCATGGCACAGCTCCCACCCTCCCCCTTGCGGGTAGGGTCGATCCGCATAGCGGATCGGGGTTGGGGTAACGATCGATCACAGGGCGAAATGTGACAGGGAAAACTGGAGTGAGGGCTGAAAACATGATCAACCCCCACCCCGTCTCAATCGATCCGCTCACGCGGAACGATCTCGCCGACCCTCCCCGCAAGGGGGAGGGTAAAAGCGCGCTCATCAATTCCCCAGCGCTTCCTTGATCGCCGCGTTGCCGCGCGACACGGCGTTGTCGAGCGCCTGCTGGGCGGTCTGCTCGCCGGCCAGCATCTTCTCATACTCCTCGTTCATGATGTCGCGCACCTGCGGCAGGTTCGGCAGGCGGACGCCCTTGGAATTCTCGGTCGGCGCCTTGCCCATCATCTGCTTGATCGGGATTTCGCGCGCCGGGTTCTTTTCGTAGAAACCGTCGGCCTTGGACTTTTCGTAGGCCGCCATCGTTACCGGGAGATAGCCCGACACTTGGTGCAGGCGGGCCTGAATCTCGGTCTTGGACAGGAAGTTGAAGAAGGCCGCGACGCCCTTGTATTCCTCGTCCGACTTGCCGGCGAACACCCAGAGCGAAGCGCCGCCCGGAATGGTGTTCTGCGATTCGGTGTCGTAGGGCAGCATGCCGGTGCCGAAATTCATGCCGGACTTCACGACGTCGCCAAGACCGCCCGACGATTCGGTGAAGATGCCGCATTCGCCGGCCAGGAAGATCTGCTTGGCCTCGGAGGTGCGGCCGCCATATTTGAAGGTCCCGTCCTTGGCGAGATCGGCCAGCGCCTGGAAGTGTTTCACGAAGGGCTCGGCATTGATCTTCAATTCGACATTCGGGCCTGCAATGCCGTTTTCCTGCGTGCCCCACTGGTAATTGTTCCAAGCGGCAAAGTTTTCCGTGTGGATCCAGGTCAGCCAGGTCGAGGTGAAGCCGCAGGGCGCGGCGCCGCTCGCCTTGATCTTCTTGGCGGCGTCCCAGACCTCATTCCAGGTCTTCGGCGGGTTGTCGACGTCAAGGCCGGCCTTCTGGAAGATGTCCTTGTTGTAATAGAGGATCGGCGAGGACGAGTTGTAGGGGAAGGACAGCATGGTGCCGTCGGGCTTCGAATAATAGGAGACGATGCCCGGCAGGTACTGGCTCTTGTCGAACGGCGTGCCGCCCATCGACAGGATCTCGGCGACTGGCTTGATGGCGCCTTCGGCGGCCATCATCGTGCCGGTGCCGGCGTCGAACACCTGCATGATCGCCGGCGGCTGCTTGGCGCGGAAGGCGGCGATGCCGGCGTTCAGCGTCTCGGGATAGGTGCCCTTGAAAACCGGCGTGATCTTGTAGTCGCTTTGGCTCTCGTTGAATTCCTTGGAAAGCGTTTCCACGACCTCGTTGTTGGCGCCAGTCATGGCATGCCACCAGGAGATTTCGGTGACGGCCCAGGAGGCGGTAGTGGAGAGAAGGGTCGCAGCCAATGCGGCCGCCATGCCATAAAGTTTCATCGTTCGCTCCCGTTCTTCGTTGGCGAAGGGTTGAGGTTCGCGAACGGGAGTATCGACTGATTGTGACAGCCGGACAACGATTTTTTCTCGCGAGAGTTTGCCGACTAACTATACCGGCGAGTTGGCCCGATACAGGGCTGCATTCCCTGCCGGTCTCTGCGGATAGCGTTATATTTTCTTGACGCGCTTGCCGGACGCGCGGGCCAGGTCGGCGGCGATCAAATCGTCGCGTCTCATATTCTCTTGGGTTGCGCTCACGGCATGAGTTATGTTTGATTGTATATATCGGTTGTCGTGTCCGACAACCGCATGTCGTCAGTACGCCGGGAACAGGAGAGGTTGTCATGGCCGGACTCAAGGCTGGAGAGATGCGGCTTCTGACGGCCGCCGGGGTTGCGGCGCTCATGCTGGCGGCGGCGCCCGCCGCCTTCGCGGCGGAAAGCCTGACGGTGTTCGCGGCGGCCAGCCTCAAGAACGCGCTCGACAATGTGAATACCGCCTGCGAGGCCGATGTCGGCGAGAAGGCGACCATCTCCTATGCCGCCAGTTCGGCGCTTGCCAAGCAGATCGAGGAGGGCGCGCCGGCCGACGTGTTCATCTCGGCCGACCTCGCCTGGATGAAATACCTGTCCGAGAAGAAGCTGACTAGGACGGACACCGAAGTCCAGTTGCTTGGCAACCGCATCGTGCTCGTCGCGCCGGCCGATTCGACCGCCAGCACCGAGATCGCGCCGAACTTCGACTTGGCGAAACTGGTCGGCGACGGAAAACTCGCCATGGCCAATGTCGATTCGGTGCCGGCCGGCAAATACGGCAAGGCCGCGCTGGAGAAGCTGGGCGTCTGGGCCTCGGTCGAGGGCAAGGTGGCGCAGGCGGAGAATGCGCGCGCCGCATTGGCGCTGGTCTCCACCGGCGAGGCGCCGGTCGGCATCGTCTACCAGACCGACGCGGCCGCCGACAAAAAAGTCAAGATCGTCGGCACCTTCCCGGAGGATTCGCATCCGCCGATCATCTATCCGGTGGCGCAGACCGCCGAATCCAAGGATGCCGAGACGCCGGCCTTCCTGAAGTGCCTGCAATCGGCCAAGGCCAAGGCGCTTTTCGAGGAACAGGGTTTTGCCGTATTGGTGCCGCCGGCCTCGAACTGATTTCGACGGGATATTGAATGGAGTGGCTGCATCTCAGCCCGGATGAGTGGAATGCGGTCCGGCTCTCCATCAAGGTTTCGACCTGGGCGACGGTGGTCGCGCTGCCGTTCGGCATCGCCATCGCCTACGCGCTGGCGCGGCGCGAGTTCTGGGGCAAGTCGATCCTCAACGGTATCGTTCACCTGCCGCTGATTCTGCCGCCGGTGGTCACCGGTTATCTTCTCCTCCTCACCTTCGGCCGGCGTGGTCCGGTGGGCGCTTTCCTCGCCGAGCATTTCGGCATCGTCTTTTCCTTCCGCTGGACCGGTGCTGCGCTTGCCTGCGGTGTCATGGCCTTTCCCTTGATGGTGCGGGCGATCAGGCTCTCCATCGAGGCAGTCGACAAAAAACTGGAGGCGGCGGCCGGCACGCTCGGCGCCAATCCCTTGTGGGTGTTCGCGACGATCACCCTGCCGCTGATCTTTCCCGGCATCATCGCCGGCATGATTCTTTCATTCGCCAAGGCGATGGGTGAGTTCGGCGCGACCATCACCTTCGTCTCCAACATTCCGGGCGAGACGCAGACCCTGCCGTCGGCCATCTACACTTTTACGCAGGTGCCGGGCGGTGATCTCGGCGCGCTTCGGCTGACATTGGTGTCGATAGCGATTGCCATGGTGGCGCTGGTCGCCTCGGAAGTGCTGGCGCGGCGCGTCAGCCGCGGGCTGGATATCGAGGGATGATGGCGGTGGTCATGGAGCAACGCTCTCCGCCCGATTCCGCTATGTTTCGGCGGACGGAGTTTCCGGCGGAGCGCGACCGATGACGCTGTCGGTTCGCATCCGCCACAGACAAGGGGACTTCCTGCTTGACGCGACGTTCGAAAGCAGCGGCCGGCTGACGGCGCTGTTCGGTCCGTCGGGATCGGGAAAGACCTCGCTGATCAACATGATCGGCGGGCTGGTTCGCCCCAAGAGCGGCCGTATCGAGGCGGGCGGACGGCTGCTGGTCGATACCGAGGCGCGTCTGTTCGTGCCGAAGTACCGCCGCCGCATCGGCTATGTGTTCCAGGATGCCCGGCTGTTTCCGCACATGAGCGTGGCGCAGAATCTCGGCTACGGCCGGTTCTTTACGCCGGCGACGGAACGCTACGCCGATTTTACGGGCGTGGTCGACCTGCTCGGCATAGGCCATCTGCTTTCGCGAAAACCCGTCTCGCTCTCGGGCGGCGAAAAGCAACGCGTCGCCATCGGCCGGGCGCTGATCGCCAGCCCAAAACTGATCCTGATGGACGAGCCGCTCGCCTCGCTCGACGACGCCCGCAAGGCCGAGATCTTGCCTTACATCGAGCGGCTGCGCGACGAGACGAAAATTCCGATCGTTTATGTCAGCCATTCCGTGGCCGAGGTGGCGCGGCTCGCCTCCGACGTGGTCGTGCTTTCGGCCGGCAAGGTGACAGCCAGCGGCCCGGCGGACGACATCCTTTCGCGTTTCGACCTGCTGCCCGAGGAGGAGCGGGCGGAGGCCGGCGCCATGGTCGACCTGGCCATGGCGGGGCAGGACGAGGTTTTTGGGCTGACAGTGCTGCATTCGGCGGGCGGCGAATGGCGGTTGCCCAGGATCGACGCGCCCGCGGGTGCGACAATCCGCGCCCGGGTGCGGGCAAGGGACGTCATGCTGGCGGTGGAGCGACCGGTGGGCATCAGCGCGCTCAACGTGTTGCCTGGCAAAATCACGGCGATCGCTGCGGGTGAGGGGCCGGACGCGCTGGTCTCGCTCGATTGCGGCGGCGACCGGCTGGCCGCTCGCGTCACCCGCCGCTCGATCGACGCGCTCAGCCTCACGGTGGGGCGGGAGGTGTTCGCGGTGGTCAAGGCGGTGACGTTCGACCGGGGCAGCGTGGGCGGTCCTTCGGGCCTCGCCCGCGATCCGTTTACGCTGCAAGTTCCACCCCAGCAGGAGGCTCGCACCTCACGATGAGGGAGGTCGGCGCTAGTAGTAGAAGCGCTCTTCGACGATCTTGCCGTCCTTGACGGTATAGAGCCCGACTTCGTCCATCGTCACACGCTCGCCTGTCGCCTTGGGCGTAATGTCCATCTGGAAACGGACGGCGAACTGATCGCCGTTGACATAAGGGCCTTCGACCGTGCCGCCGTGGACCTCGTGGTTGTCGCGCCACCAGTCACTCTTCTGCCTGACGGCTTCCTTGCCGTTGCAGACCGGCATCGGCCCCTCCATGGCCTCGTAGCTTACGATGGTGTCGGCATTGTATTTTTCGGCGGCCCCCTCGTGGTCGTTCCGCTTGAGAAGGTCGGTGAAATCCCTGGCGAGTTCGGCGGTGGTCATGAGCGTTTTTCCTATGGATTGAAGTGGCTATGCCTACCCATGTCCAAGTATATCACCGAGACCTCGACGATAACGTGACGGCCATCCGCCACCTGTCAAATCTGGCAGGAGGCTCACGCCCCCCAGACCACCGCCTGCTCGTGCCGCTTGATCAGGTGCTTCAAGTTCTCGAAACTTTTGCCGACATGGGCGGCGAATGCCTCGACGGCGGGGGCCCGCGGCGTGTCCGACAGGCGCAAGAGACCGAGCGCACGCTCGGGCTGCGGGAAGTCGAAGGGCAGCGCGGTGATCGCCCGGTCCTTGCGCAGCGCGAAGACCACGCTGTGCGGCAGAACGGTGAGCGCGTCGGTGGCCTTCATGTAGTTGACGACGCTGAGCGGCGACCCGCCGGAATAGCGGATGCGGATTTCGGTGACGCCCAGCCAGAGCAGGATGCGGTGCAGGTCCGACAGCAGCGGGCTGCCGGGCGGTGGCGCGATCCACGGATAGGCGACCAGATCGGCGGCGACGATGCGACGTTTCATCAGCAGCGGGTGCGTCGCGCCGCAGGCAATCACGTTGCGGGCGGGCAATATCTCCTGGAACGTCAGGCCGGATCCCTCGTCCAGAATGTCGATCGGGCAGACACCGATGTCGATCCTGTCCGACAGCAACGCGGCGCTGAGGTCCGGCAGGTAGCCGTAACTCTGGTCGATGCGCACGTCGGCGTGCGTCTGCTGGAATTCGGCGATCATGCCGGCGATCAGCGCGTCCATGAAGAACGGTACGCCGCCCAGCCGCACGACGCCGGCCTGTCCCTGGCGAAAATCCGCCACCAGTTCCGAGGCTTTTCGCGAGGCCGAGAGCATCACCTGGCCGTGATCCGCCAAGGCGCGGCCGAGCGAGGTCGGCTCCAGCGGCCGGCGGCCCTTGTGGAACAGCGGCTCGCCGAGGCGCTTTTCCAGCATGGCGAGAGTTCGTGATACCGCCGGCTGGGTCAGGCCGAGTATCGCCGCCGCTTCAGTGACGCTGCCGGTCTGCACGACTGCCGCGAGTTGCACCAGATGGCGTTCATCGAGTTTCATAACGATGTGGTATATTACCTCTGCATAAAATCATCAAATAATCGCAACGCCGGTGCTAGCTTGTTTTCGACAAGGCGTGGGAGGAAACATGCCATCGCTGAGCACCGCGCCGGCTTTCGGCGAGGACACCTCTGTCGATATTTTTGCCGGCCGGCTGGACAAGGCGCAGGCCAGCCGCCTGTCGAAGGCGCTGGTGTCGACTGTGGCGCATCTCCACCAGCTTGTCCGCGAGGTCAGGCCGACGCCGGCCGAATGGAAGAAGATCGTCGCCTTCCTCACCGAGGTCGGCCATGCCAGCGACGACAAGCGCCAGGAATGGGTGCTGCTCTCCGATCTGCTCGGCGTGACTGCGCTGGTGGAGGAACTCAATTCCCGCCGCCCGCAAGGCGCGACGCCGAACACGGCGCGCGGGCCGTTCTATCGCACCGATGCACCGAGACTGCCGAACGGCGCCGGCATTTCGCTGGATGGCGCCGGAGAGCGGCTCAAAGTACGCGGAAAAGTGCTGGACCTCGACGGACGGCCGGTCGCTGGCGCTACGGTCGAGACCTGGCAGGCCAACGACAAGGGTTTTTACGAGAACCAGCAGCCGGATTTGCAGCCGGAGTTCAACCTACGAGGGGTGTTCACCACAGGCGGCGAGGGCTGTTTCAACTATGTCACGGTGAAGCCGGCGGGCTACACGGTTCCGGACGACGGGCCGGCGGGCCAGTTGCTGCGCGCTGTCGGCGGTCCGTTGCGGCGGCCGGCGCATTTGCATTTCATGATCAGCGCCGCCGGCTTCGAGACGGTCACGACGCATGTGTTCGAGCGCGCCGAGGCGATGCTCCACGAGGACCCGCTGTTCGGCGTGCGCGAGGAGCTCATCGGCGACATCAGACACGAGAGCTGCGAGGGCGGGACGACCGTCTGGGCGCTCGACTTCACCTTCGTGATGGTGCGGGCGAAGCCGGGGAGGCGGGCGGCATGAGGGTTTCGAATACGTCGACGATCAACTGTCCAGTCAAGGGGACTTGTCCGCCGGAAACGGTGCTACAGTCCCGCACGGTCTAATTTTCAGGAGGAGAAAATGGCTCTTATCGACGGCTACCACCATCTCACCATGAGCGTCGACGGCGCTCAGGAGGATTTCGACTTCTTCACAAAAACGCTCGGCATGAAGTCGGTGAAGAAGACCGTGCTGTTCGACGGCACGACGCCGGTCTATCACCTCTACTACGGCAACGCCGCTGGTGACGCTTCGACCATCGTCACCACCTTTCCGTTCCGCAAGCCCGGCATTTTCGGCAAGCGCGGCACCAACCAGACCAAAGTTATCCAGCTCGCGGTTCCGCCCAAAAGCCTGGATTTTTGGGAAGACCGGCTGAACAAGGCAGGCCGCAACGCAAAACAGATCGAGCGGTTCGGCATCAAGCGTGTCGCCTTCGAACATCCCTGTGGCATCCCGATCGAATTGGTGGCCGCCGAGAACGACAAGCGGGAATCGATCACGGCGGACGGCATCAGCGCGGCGCATGGCATCAAGGGCATCTACGGCGTCGGCATCGCGGTGTTCGACAAGACGTCGATGGACGATTTCCTCACCATCGGTCTGGGGCTGGAGAAACTTGGTGAAGAGGCGTCGGCGCTGAAATTCAAGCTGCCGGCTTCCGGCCCGATGGGCTCGGTCGAGGTTTTGCACGAGCCGAACAAGCCGCAAGGAACCTGGACGCTGGCCGGCGGCACCATCCATCACTTGGCGCTCAACACCATCAACGAGGAGAACCAGCTAAAACTGAAGGCCCATCTGGAAGGCCTCGGCTTCACCGACGTGTCCGACCAGAAGGACCGCAACTATTTCAAGTCCTGCTACGTCCGCTCGCCGGGTGGCGCGCTGTTCGAGATCGCCTGGTCGGTGGAGCGCGGCTGGGCGGTCGACGAGCCGGAAGGCAAGACCGGCCAGACGCTGGTCTTCCCACCCTGGTTCGAGGACCGCAAGGCGGAGATGGTCGCCGGCCTCGAAAAGTTCGAGTGGTAGGCGGTTTGCAAATGGCTGCCGACGAGGCAGAGGGTGCCGTGCTGAGGCTGGGGGCGATGCCCGCCCATGCCGACGCGCTTTGCGTCTTCGTGCATGGCCGCGGCCAGTCGCCGGAGGAGATGGGCGAGCATGTGATCGCCCGTCTCCGCAATGCGACCGCGCATGTCGTGCTGCCGCGCGCGCCGGGCGGCGTCTGGTACGATGCGCGGGCCGTCGATCCGCTGTCTGAACACACGACGGCGCAACTGGCGGCGTCGCTCGACGCTGTTGACGCGGCGATCGACATGGCGGTGTCCGAAGGCGCGCCGGGCGACCGCATCGTGCTCGCCGGGTTTTCGCAGGGCGCCTGCCTGGCGTTGGAATACGCGCTGCGGCGGCCCGGCCGGCTGCGCGGGCTGGTCGCGTTCACCGGGTGCCGTGTCGGTGGCGCATCGCGGGCGCGGGCGGCGGCCTTTCTCAACGGATTGCCCGCTTATCTCTCCTGTGGCGATGCCGATCCATGGATTCCGCTTGGTCCATTCTTCGAGGCGGCCCACGACCTAGCTCAGGCGGGTGCCTCGCTGCGTGCGGACGTGTTCCCGGGAAGGGCGCATGAGGTTCTCGACGCCGAAATCGCCGCACTGGATGCCATGCTGGGTCAGGTCGCCGCCCACCGCACGCCAGCCGGCGCGAGAAGGGGAGCGGCGGCATGACCGCGATAAATCCGTTCGTCTTTCCCGGCCTGCGCTCGCGCGTGATCTTCGGCCATGGCACGATTGCCGAGACCGGCGCCGAGATCGAAAGGCTGGGGCGCCGCAAAGCGTTGGTGCTGTCCACGCCCAACCAGAAAGCCGACGCGGAGGCGCTTTCCGAGCGGCTTGGCGCGGTGTCCGCCGGGGTCTTCGCCGATGCCACCATGCATACGCCCGTCGAGGTCACGGAGCGGGCGCTCGCTGCCTTCAAGGCAAGCGGCGCGGATTGTGTCGTGGCGCTGGGCGGCGGCTCGACCATCGGGCTCGGCAAGGCCATCGCCACGCGCACCGGCGCCGACCAGATCGTCATCCCGACCACTTATGCCGGCTCGGAGATGACCGACATTCTGGGCGAGACCGCCGGCGGCGAGAAGACGACGCGGCGCGATCCGTCGATCCTGCCGGAAACGGTGATCTACGATGTCGACCTGACACTCACATTGCCGCTGGGCCTGACGATCACGTCGGGCCTGAACGCCATGGCCCATGCGGCGGAGGCGCTTTATGCCCGTGACCGCAACCCGATCATCACGCTGATGGCGACCGATGCGCTCGGGGCGCTTTCAAGCGCGCTGCCGGTTCTGGCGAAGGATGCCGACGACCGCGAGGCGAGGGCAGGGGCGCTCTACGGGGCATGGCTTTGCGGGGCTGCACTTGGCGGCGCGTCGATGGCCTTGCACCACAAGCTCTGCCACACGCTTGGCGGCTCCTTCAACACGCCGCATGCCGAGACGCATGCGATTCTTTTGCCGCACACGATTGGTTTCAATTCCGTCGAGGCGCCGGACCTGCTCACGCCGGTCTCCGACGTGCTTGGCGGCACGCCGGGCGTCGCCCTGTTCGATTTCGCCGCCTCGCTCGGCGCGCCGACAAAACTCAGGGATTTTGGGTTGAGCGAAAGCGATCTCGATCGCGCGGCTGATATCGCGACCAAAAATCCATACTGGAATCCGCGGCCCTTCGATCGCGAAAGCATCCGCGCGCTTCTCTACGACGCCTGGGAGGGCCGGCGACCGCCGCAATGAACGAAAGCAGCTTGGGAGGAAGACCATGACAAAGCTTGTTACGCAAAGACTGACCAGACGCACATTGCTGAAGAGCGCCGCGGCGACCGGCTTCGTTGCCGGCGCGTCGGGCCTGCCGATGCCGGCCATCGCCCAGAACAAGGCGGTGAAGATCGGCTATGTCAGCCCGCAGACCGGGCCGCTCGCCGCCTTCGCCGAGGCCGACGCCTTCACCATCGAAGGGCTTAAGGCCGTCACCAAGTCGCTCGGCCTCGACATCGAGGTCGTGGTCAAGGACAGCCAGTCCAACCCGAACCGCGCGGCGGAGGTCGCCAAGGAACTGATCGTCAACGACGAGGTCAATTTGATGTGCGTGGCCTCGACGCCGGAGACGACCAATCCCGTCGCCACCACCTGCGAGGCGGAGGGCATGCCCTGCATCTCCACCAAGGCACCGTGGCAGCCCTGGTTCATCGGCCAGCAGGGCAACCCTGGCGATCCCTCGACCTGGAAGCCGTTCGACTTCGCCTACCACTTTTTCTGGGGGCTGGAGGACGTCATCGCCGTTTTCACCAACATGTGGGCGCAGGTGGAGACCAACAAGAAGGTCGGCGGTCTCTTCCCCAATGACGGCGACGGCAACGCTTGGGGCGACAAGACGGTCGGCTTCCCGCCGGTGCTGGCGGAGAAGGGTTTTACCCTCAACGATCCCGGCCGTTACCAGAATCTGACCGACGACTTTTCCGCTCAGATCAACGCCTTCAAGTCGGGCGGCGTCGAGATCATCACCGGCGTGATGATCCCGCCGGACTTCACCACCTTCTGGAACCAGGCCAAGCAGCAGGGTTTCACGCCCAAGGTGGCCTCGATCGGCAAGGCGATCCTGTTCCCGCAGGCGGTCGAAGCGCTCGGCAACCAGGGCAACAACCTGTCTTCCGAGGTTTGGTGGTCACCGACGCATCCGTTCAAGTCGTCGCTGACCGGCGTCTCCTGCGCCGAACTCGCGGTCGGCTTCACCGAGGCCACGAAGCGGCCGTGGACGCAGCCGATCGGCTTCATCCATGCGCTGTTCGAGGTCGCGGTCGACGTCATCAGGCGTGTCGACGACCCGACCAACGCCGAGGCCGTGACAGCCGCGATCGCCGCGACAAACCTCGACACCATCGTCGGCCACATCGAGTGGAACGGCGCCAACGTGCCGCCCTTCGCCGCCAAGAACATCTGCAAGACGCCGCTGGTCGGTGGCCAGTGGCGGCTGAAGGATGGCGGCGGCTATGATCTGGTGATCACGGACAACAAGACGGCTCCGGAGATCCCGACCGGCGGCAAGATGGAGGCGATTTCGTAAGGGCTGCCCTTACCCTCCCCCTTGGGGGGAGGGTCGGCAAGCGGTCGGAGCGAAGCGGAGATCGCGAGCCGGGGTGGAGGTGCGTGCGACGAAATTTACCCCCACCCCGCTCCTCGAAGCCGCTCCGCGGCATTCTCGGATCGACCCTCCCTTCAAGGGGGAGGGTGTCGTCAGCGTCAGCGCCACCAAAGGATTCCATGCCCATCCTCGCCCTCCAAAACGTCTCGAAATCCTTCGGCGCCCTGAAGGTCGCCGATGCGGTTTCGTTCGACCTTTCGCAGGGCGAGGCGCTGGGCATCATCGGCCCGAACGGCGCCGGCAAATCGACGCTGTTCAACCTCATCACCGGCAACATCGCCGCCGATGCCGGCGCCATCCATTTCGCGGGCACGGATGTCACGCGCACGCCGCCGATGGCGCGCTGCCTGTCGGGCATCGGCCGCACGTTCCAGATCCCGCAGCCCTTCGAAAAACTGACGGTGTTCGAAAACCTGCTGGTTGCTGCCGCCTTCGGATCGCAGAAGCGCGAGGCGGAGGTCACCGACCGCTGCGCCGGCATCCTCGTCGAGACCGGGCTTTTGGACCGCGCCAACCAGACTGCGGGCAGCCTCGGCCTTTTACAGCGCAAGCGGCTGGAGCTGGCGCGTGCGCTGGCGACCGATCCAAAGGTGCTGCTGCTCGACGAGATTGCGGGGGGGCTGACCGAGGGCGAGTGCCATGCCCTGGTCGAGACCATTCGCGCCGTGCATCAACGCGGCACGTCGATCGTCTGGATCGAACACGTGCTGCATGCGCTGAACGCCGTGGTCGGCCGATTGCTGGTGCTCAATTTCGGAAAAGTGATCGGCATCGGCCGGCCCGACGAGATCATGGCCTCCCGCGAGGTGCGCGAAATCTATCTCGGGATCGAAGTCTGATGGCGCTCCTCGAAACCCGCGGGCTGACGGCGCGCTACGGCGATTTCCAGGCGCTGTTCGGCGTCGACATTGTGTTGGAAGCCGGCGAGACCGTCGCCATCATCGGGGCTAACGGCGCCGGCAAGACGACGTTGATGCGCTCGATCTCCGGCGTGCTGAAGAACGCTCCTGAACAGATCCTGTTTGGCGGCGAGCCGATCGGCGCTCTGACCGCGCCCGACGTCATGGCGCGGGGCATCGCCATGGTGCCGGAGGGGCGAAAGCTGTTCCCGTCGCTATCGGTCGAGGAGAATCTTCTCATTGGTCGCTATGGCCGCGCGGTCGACGGGCCGTGGTCGCTGGGGTCGGTTTTCACCCTGTTCCCGATGTTAAAGGAGCGGCGCAATAGCCCGGCCACGGCGCTCTCGGGCGGCCAACAGCAGATGGTGGCGATCGGTCGGGCGCTGATGTCCAACCCGCGGGTGCTTCTGTGTGACGAGATCAGCCTCGGCCTCGCGCCGGTCGTCATCCGCGACATCTACGCCGCCTTCCCGGCAATCCGCGCGGCGGGCGCGTCTGTCATCGTCGTCGAGCAGGATATTTCGCAGGCGCTGAAGGTGGCGAACCGTGTCTATTGCATGATGGAGGGCCGCATCACCCTGTCCGGCACGCCTGGCGACCTGACGCGCGAAAATATTCACGCGGCGTATTTCGGGGCAAGGGTGTGATGTTTGCGTTACTTCGCACTCCCCTCTGTCCTGCCGGACATCTCCCCCTCAAGGGGGGAGATTGGCAGCTTCGGCCTCGCTGCATCTCCTGCAACGTTGATGATTGGCGAAGGTCGTGGCGACGGCCAATCTCCCCCCTTGAGGGGGAGATGTCCGGCAGGACAGAGGGGGGTGCGCAGCGTTCCGGGTTCGATTGCGGAGCCCGCCCATGAGTCTTCTCGACACCATCGTCCAGGGAATCCTGCTCGGCGGGCTCTACGCGCTGTTTGCGGCCGGACTCAGCCTCGTCTTCGGCATCATGCGGCTGGTCAATCTCGCCCATGGCGATCTCATCGTGCTCGCCGCTTTCCTGATCCTGCTGCTGGTCAGCGCGCTCGGCCTCAACCCGTTCATCGCGGCGCTGGTTGCCATGCCTGTCATGTTCGGCATCGGCTGGCTGCTGCAATCGCAGCTCTTCAACCGCACGCTCGGCCCGGACATATTGCCGCCGCTGCTCGTCACCTTCGGTCTCTCCATCGTCATCCAGAACGCGCTGCTCGAAGGTTTTTCCGCCGACAGCCGCCGAATTTCGGCCGGCGCGCTTGAGACCGCGTCGCTGGCATTGGGGCCGGTCAATGTCGGGGTGATGCCGCTGTTGACCTTTCTATCGGCGGTTCTGGTCATCGTCGGGCTGAACCAGCTTTTTTACCGTACCGCGCTCGGCCGCGCCTTCCGCGCTACCTCCGACGACGCGGTGACGGCCGGGCTGATGGGCATCAGGCCCGACCGCATCTTTGCCACGGCCACCGGCATCGCCATGGTGGTGGTCACAATCGCCGCGCTCTATCTCGGCACGCGCGCCAATTTCGACCCGACCATCGGCCCGGCCCGGCTGATCTACGCCTTCGAGGCGGTGATCATCGGCGGGTTGGGTTCGCTATGGGGGACGCTGGCCGGCGGCGTCATCATCGGCGTGGCGCAGACGCTTGGCGCCGCCATCAATCCGGAATGGCAGATTCTGGCCGGGCACCTCGCCTTCCTGCTGGTGCTACTGGTCCGTCCGCGCGGCCTGTTTCCAAGAGCGGTGGACTGAGGGCGCGGCATGGATGCGATGACCACGCCTTGGACCGTCGAAACACGCACCCGCGCATCCAGCGCCTTTGCTATCGCGGCCGTGCTGATGGTCGTGCTTGCGATCCTCGCCCCGCTGTTCATGTCGCGCGGCCTGCTCCAGGACCTGTTCTTCATTCTCACCATGCTGACGCTGGCGCAGAGCTGGAACCTGCTGGCGGGTTATGCCGGACTGGTCTCGGTCGGCCAGCAGGCCTTCGTCGGCTTCGGCGCTTACGCGATGTTCGCCTGCGTCATCCTTCTTGGCCTCGATCCGTTGCCCTCGATCCTGCTTGCCGGCACTGCAGCCGCCCTTCTCGCCATCCCGACAGGCTTCTTCGCCTTCCGCCTGCAGGGCGCCTACTTCGCCATCGGCACATGGGTGATCGCCGAGGTGGTGCGGCTGCTTCTGGCGCAATGGAAGGCGCTGGGCGGCGGCACCGGCACGTCGCTCCCCTCAGGCACGACGCGCGATATGCTCGGCGTCGGGCTGGTGGGCGAGCTCTTCGGCATGCGCGCGGCCCAGGCAGCCGATGTCGTCTGCTATTGGCTGGCGCTGCTGCTGGCCGTCGCTACCATCGGCTTCGTCTATCGTCTGCTGCGCTCGCGCCAGGGGCTGGCGCTGGCCGCCGTGCGCGACAACCAGGAGGCGGCGCGCTCGGTCGGCGTCGACGCGCGCCGCGTAAAAACCTACGTCTATCTCGCCGCCGCCTTCATCACCGGGCTCACCGGCGCGCTGATCTACGTGCAAAAGGCGCGCATTTCGCCCGACGCCGCCTTCTCCGTCATCGACTGGACGGCCTACGTCATCTTCATCGTCGTCATCGGCGGCATCGGCACCATCGAGGGGCCGATCGTCGGCGTCATCGTCTTCCTGTTGCTGCAGAACATGCTCGCCGACTACGGCTCCTGGTACCTGCTGGTGCTCGGCCTTATCGGCATCGCGGTGATGCTGTTTGCGCCGCGCGGCCTCTGGGGCCAGTTCACTGAGCGCACCGGCATCCAGTTCTTCCCCGTCCGCCGCACCTTGCGCGGCGGGCCTACTTCAACGACCAAGGGAGCGCCGCATGGCTGACATTTCCACCGACGTCCTCATCATCGGCACCGGCCCGGCCGGCTCAGCCACCGCTGCGTTGCTTGCCACCTACGGCGTCGAAAACATGGTGATCAACCGCTACCGATGGCTCGCCAACACGCCGCGCGCCCACATCACCAACCAGCGCACCATGGAGGTGCTGCGCGACCTCGGCCGCGAGGTCGAGGACGAGGCCTACATGTTTGCCACCGAGCAGGATCTGATGGGCGAGAACATCTTTTGCACCTCGCTGGCGGGGGAAGAAATCGGCCGGATGAGGAGCTGGGGCAAACATCCGCTGTCGCGCGCCGAGCATTACCTTTCCTCGCCGAGCCACATGAACGACCTGCCGCAGACCTTCATGGAGCCGCTGCTGTTCAAGACCGCCTGCTCGCGCGGCACGCAGGCGCGGATGTCGACGGAATATGTCTCCCATGCCCAGGACGCTGAGGGCGTCACCACCACCTGCTACGACCGCCTGACCTGCAAGGAGTTCACTGTCCGCTCGAAATATCTGGTCGGCTGCGACGGCGGCAATTCGAAGGTCGCCGAACATGCCGGGCTGACCTTCGAGGGCAAGATGGGCGTCGGCGGCTCCATGAATATTTTGTTCAAGGCCGACCTGTCTCGCTACGTCGCGCATCGCCCCTCGGTGCTCTACTGGGTGGTGCAGCCTGGCGCCGATGTCGGCGGCATCGGCATGGGGCTGGTGCGCATGATCCGTCCGTGGAACGAGTGGCTGATCGTCTGGGGCTACGACATCAACGGTCCCGAGCCGAAGGTCGACACCACCTTCGCCACCAAGGTTGCGCGCGACCTGGTCGGCGATCCGGAACTGGAGGTCGACATCCAGTCGGTCTCCACCTGGACCGTCAACAACATGTACGCGACCAAAATGTCGGCCGGCCGCGTCTACTGCATGGGCGACGCCACCCACCGCCATCCGCCGTCCAACGGGCTGGGCTCCAACACCTCGATCCAGGACGCCTTCAACCTCGCCTGGAAGCTCGCTTACGTGCTGAAAGGCAAGGCCGGCCCGAAACTGCTGGACAGCTTCAACACCGAGCGCGCGCCGATCGCAAAACAGATCGTGACGCGCGCCAACCAGTCGATCGAGGAGTTCGGGCCGATTTTCAAGGCGCTCGGCCTGCTCGATTCCATCGATCCGGTGAAGATGCAGCAGAACATGGACGCCCGCTGCGACGACACGCCGGAGGCCGAGGAGCAGCGCAAAAAAATCCGCGAGACCGTCGCCTTCAAGGTCTACGAGTTCGACGCGCATGGCGTGGAGATGAACCAGCGCTACAAATCGGACGCGGTCGTCACCGACGGGCAGCCCGAACCGGCCTTCGAGAAGGATGCCGAGTTGCACTACCAGCCGACGACATGGCCCGGCGCACGCCTGCCGCATGTCTGGGTCTTCGACAACCACGGCGGCAAGATCTCGACGCTCGACCTCGCCGGGAAAGGCCGCTTCTCAGTTCTCACGGGTATCGGCGGACAGGGCTGGGTCGAGGCGGGAAAAATCGTCGGCAGGGAACTCGGCCTCGATATTGCCACCCAAATCATCGGCCCGCGCCAGCACTGGCAGGATTTTACCGGCGACTGGGCGCGGGCGCGCGAGGTTCGCGACAGCGGCATCGTGCTGGTGCGGCCGGACCAGCACGTCTGTTGGCGCCGCGAAATCATCGCCGACGATCCGGTGGCGGAACTGCGCCGTGTGCTGAAATCAACCCTGGCTTTGTGAGGAACGATCATGGAAGCGCATGAAAAAGGGTTTTTCACCGAGCAGAATTCCGTCGAGGTCGTCACCGGCCGCAACGCCAACGCCAAAAGCGAGCGGCTGAAAGCTGTCATGGAGGTCATCACACGAAAGCTGCACGAGGCGGTGAAGGAGATCGAGCCGACGCAGGATGAGTGGATGCAAGCTATTCTCTTCCTCACCCGCACCGGCCATATGTGCAACGACTGGCGGCAGGAGTTCATCCTGCTGTCCGACGTGACCGGCGTCTCCATGCTGGTCGACGCCATCAACAACCGCAAACCTTCGGGCGCCTCCGAGAGCACGGTGCTCGGGCCGTTCCACGTCGCCGACGCGCCGCAATTGCCGATGGGCGCCAACATCTGCCTCGACCAAAAAGGTGAGGACATGGCGATCTCCGGCCGCATCCTAGACACGCAAGGCAAACCAATCGCCGGCGCGGTGCTGGATGTCTGGCAGGCCAATGACGAGGGCTTTTACGACGTGCAGCAGAAGGGCATCCAGCCCGACTTCAACCTGCGCGGCGTGTTCCGTACCGGCGAGGACGGCCGCTACTGGTTCCGGGCGGTCAAGCCGAAATTCTATCCGATCCCCGACGACGGTCCGGTCGGCCAACTGCTCGGGGCGCTCGGCCGCCATCCCTACCGCCCGGCGCACCTGCACTTCATCGTCAAGGCCGAAGGTTTCGACCCGCTGGTCACCCACATCTTCGACCCCGACGACCCGTACATAAACTCGGACGCGGTCTTCGGCGTGAAGGAAAGCCTGCTCGCGGAGTTCAAGCGGGTAGACGACCCGGCAAGATCGAAGGAACTCGGCTTCAATGGCTGGTTCTGGGAGGTGGAGTATGATTTCGTGCTGGCGGGGAAGGTGAACTGAGCACGAAGGTTCTTGTGCCCTCCTACTGCCACGGAGCGAGGCGTGACAAATATGAGCACCAAAGTTTAGGCTTCGGTAGGACAGCGGGCTGCGAAGGAACACTCGCGCGGTACGAGGAGCCACCCATGCAGGTCAAACGCATCGTCGCCAACATCGCCACGCCGGACGTCGCCGCCGCAAGACGCTTCTACCAGGACGTGCTCGGCCTCGATTTGCTGATGGATATGGGCTGGATCACCACCTACGGCACGGACACGACGATGAGCGTCCAGATCAGCGTGATGTCGCAGGGCGGGTCGGGAACGCCGGTGCCCGACATCTCGATCGAGGTCGACGATCTCGACGAAGCGCTTGAGCGCGTTCACAAGGCCGACATTGCCGTCGAATACGGCCCGGCGGAAGAGCCGTGGAACGTGCGCCGCTTCTTCGTGCGCGACCCGTTCGGACGGCTGGTGAACATTCTGGTACACCGCTGAGAGCGGTTCGCCGTGCCAGCCGAACCTGGCGATCTGTAACGCCAGAACTCCAGCGGGTTCAGGTTAGGACGTTCCCTGCTTACACCCGCTCCAGCGCCACCGCGATCCCCTGTCCGACCCCGATGCACATCGTCGCCAGTGCCAGCCGCGCCCAGCGCTCCCGCAGTTCCAGGGCCGCCGTGCCGGTGATCCGTGCACCCGACATGCCGAGCGGATGACCCAGCGCGATCGCCCCGCCATTCGGGTTGACGTATTCGGCATCCTCGGCAATCCCGAGTTCGCGCAGTACGGCGATGCCTTGCGAGGCAAAGGCTTCGTTCAGCTCGACCACGCCGAAATCCTTCGGCGAAAGGCCCAGCCGCGCGCAGAGTTTCTTCGTCGCCGGCGCCGGGCCAATACCCATGATGCGCGGCGCCACGCCCGCCGTCGCGCCGCCGAGAATGCGCGCGATCGGCGTCAGCCCGTACTTCTTCGCCGCCGCCTCCGACGCGATGATCAAAGCCGCCGCGCCGTCATTGACGCCGGAGGCATTGCCGGCGGTCACCGTGCCGCCCTGCCGGAACGGCGTCGGCAGTTTGGCCAGCGTCTCGACGGTCGTGCCGGCGCGCGGATGCTCGTCCTTCGAAACCACCACTGGGTCGCCCTTGCGTTGGGGGATCGTCACCGGGGTGATTTCCTTCGCCAGCCGGCCGTTGGCCTGCGCTGCCACCGCCTTGTCCTGGCTGCGCACCGCAAACGCGTCCTGGTCGGCGCGCGACACGGCAAAATCCTCCGCCACGTTCTCGCCGGTCTCCGGCATGGAATCGATGCCGTACTGCTTCTTCATCAGTGGGTTGACGAAGCGCCAACCGATGGTTGTGTCATAGATCTCGGCATTGCGCGAAAATGCGCTGTCGGCCTTGGGAAGCACGAAGGGCGCGCGGCTCATCGATTCCACTCCGCCGGCGATCATCAGTTCGGCCTCGCCGGTCTTGATGGCGCGGGCGGCTGATATCACAGCGTCCATGCCGGAACCGCAGAGCCGGTTGATGGTGGTGCCCGACACTTCCTTCGGCAGGCCGGCGAGCAGCAGGGCCATGCGCGCCACGTTGCGGTTGTCCTCGCCCGCCTGGTTGGCGCAGCCGAAGATCGTGTCGTCCACCGCGCCCCAGTCGACCGCCGGGTTACGCTCGACCAAGGCCTTCAACGGAACGGCGCCGAGGTCGTCGGTGCGAACCGACGAAAGCACGCCGCCGAACCGGCCGATCGGGGTGCGGATGTAGTCGCAGATGAAAGCTTCGGTCATGTCAGGCGGCCTTCTCTTTCTTCGCGGTCCCCTCATGCGCTGCCTTGGTACGGGCCTGCAAGTCGCGCAACGTTTTCAGTTCAAGGTCGCTCGGGGCAGGAGTCACTTCCAGTTGCTCGGCAAATCTCACCGTCCAGCCGCAGGTTTCCTGCACTTTTTCGCGCGTCACGCCCGGATGCAGCGACACCACCGTGAACTCCTTCGTCTCCGGGTCCGGCTTCCAGATGGCGAGGTCGGTGATCAGCAGGGTCGGCCCGGCGGTGTCGATACCGAGCCGCTTGCGATGGTCGCCGCCTTCGCCATGGCCGAACGATGTGAAAAAGTCGATTTTTTCGACCATGCCGCGCCTGGTCTGGGCCATGGTGATGTAGACCTGCTGCGACGAGGTGGCGATCTCCGGCGCGCCGCCGCCGCCGGGCAGGCGGGTCTTCGGATGGAAATAGTCGCCGATGACAGTGGTGTTGATATTGCCGAACCTGTCGAGTTGCGCGGCGCCCAAAAAACCGATGGTAATGCGGCCGCCCTGCAGCCAGTAGCGGAACATTTCCGGCACCGGCACTGTGGTCACCGCCGTCTCGCAAAGCTCGCCGTCGCCGATGGAGAGCGGCAGCACGTCCGGCGCGGTGCCGATCGTGCCGCTCTCGTAGATCAGCGTGATATCTGGCGCATGGGTCAGCCGCGCCACGTTGCAGGCGGCCGACGGCGCGCCGATGCCGACGAAACACACGTCGTCATTGGTCAGGGCGCGCGAGGCGGCAATCGTCATCATCTCGTTGGGGGTGAAGTCGCTCATGCCGCTTTCCTCAGATGCGCGACGCGGCCGGCGAAATCGTCGGCGCTCTTCTCGATGACGTTCTTCTGCATCCACTCGCGAAACCGGTTCCTGTCGGCCGCGATCTCGTCCCACTCCAGATAGGCGGCGTTGTCGCGGTCGTAATAGCCCTGCGTGTAGGAGGGATGCGAGCCGCCTGGCACGACCGAGATCGCATGCACCGTCCAGTACGGCAGCACGCAGAGGTTCGGGTGCAGGTCGTCGAAATTGTCGACCACTTCCTCAACCGTCACCACGGCGCGTTTGGCCGCCAGAACCGCCTCCTTCTGGATGCCGACGATACCTTCCACCAACACATTGCCCTTGCGGTCGGCTTTTTGTGCGTGGATGAAAGTCACGTTCGGGCGCACCGCGGGCACGGCAGCGAGTTTTTCGCCAGTGAACGGGCAGGTTACCGACTTGATGTTCGGATTGACCTCGGCCAGCCCGGCGCCGCGATAGCCGCGAAAGATCGCGCAGGGCAGGCCGGCCGCGCCCGCCTCATAGGCGTTGGCCATGGCGGCGTGGCTATGCTCCTCGATCTCCAGCGGATGCGGAAAGCCGTTCTCCACAGCGTCGCGCAGGCGGCGCAGTAGCCCGACGCCGGGATTGCCGGCATAGGAGAAGATCGCCTTCCTGGCCATGCCCATGCCGATCATCTGGTCGTAGACCAGGTCCGGCGTCATGCGGACCAGAGTGAGGTCCTTGAACCCCTGGCGGATCGCCTCATGCGCCGCGGCGGTCGGGATCAGATGCGTAAACCCCTCGAAGGCGGCGGTGTCACCGTCCTTCAAATTCTCCGCGACCGCTTCTTTCAGCGCCAGGAATCTCGTCACGGCGTAGCCTCCAACAGATCCAAGAATGTTCGTATTGCGAACATATGTTACATATGCGATACTATTCATCTCAAGGACCGGATTGTCAACCGTCCGATCTGTCGACAAACAGGGACGTTGCGTTCAATGCCGGAAGCGCCTTCCTCGCGCGATCTCGTCGGATCTCTGGAAAAGGGTCTTGGCGTCATCGAAATCCTCGCCGCGCATCCGGCCGGGCTGACGCTGACCGAAACCGCCGAGCGCGCCGGCCTGACGCGCGCCGGCGCGCGCCGCCTGCTGCTGACGTTGGTCGCCGCCGGTTACGCCACCCAGAACGGCCGCGTCTTCGCGCTGTCGCCAAAACTGCTGTCGCTGTCTCGCGCGTGGCTGGAGGGCGCGTCGCTATGGTCCTTCGCCGAACCCTTCATGCGCGAGGTGGCCGCCGAGATGAACGAATCCTGCTCGGCCGCCGTGCTGTCCGACCATGACGTCGTCTATGTCGCCCGCATCCCCGGCGCGCGCATCATGCGGGTGGCGCTGCAAGTCGGCACGCGGCTGCCGGCCTACTGCACGTCCATGGGCCGGGTGCTGATGTCAGGCATGACACAAGAGCAACTCGCGGACTTCCTCGGTGGCATGACGATCGAACCGAACACGCCAAAGACCGTCACCGATCGCCGCGAGATCGCACAAAAGGTTCGGCAGGCCGCCGAGCAAGGCTTTGCCCTGGTCGACGAGGAACTGGAACTCGGCCTGCGCTCCATTGCCGTTCCGGTCCGCGACCGGCAGGGCGCCATTGTTGCGGCGATCAACGTCTCGACCCAGTCCGCCCGGTTCTCGGTCGCCGAAATGGAGCGCACCATCCTGCCGCCTCTGAAACACGCCGCCGAAAAGATCGAGGATTTTTTCGCAGTGCAGTAGGAGACGGCCGGTTTTTTCCCTGACTCCAACAGAGGCTATATCGCTCTCATCCCGACATAGGCACGCGCGATTGCATGCATACGGGCCCGGTCGAAGCTTGGGCCGTGGCCGCCATGGCCAACCTTGATGTCGAGTTCGGCCAACCGGCGCATAGTTTGGACATAGGTCGGAATGTCTGCTCCGGGAATGTCGTCCACCAGTTCATCGTCGTAAATGGCGTCGCCTGAGAAGAACTCTCCATTCTTCTCGTCCAGTAGCGCGATCGATCCCGGCGAATGGCCGGGCAGGTGCAGGATTTTGAACAGCCTGTCGCCCGTGTCGACGGTGTCGCCTTCGTCCAGCAATTCAGTCAGCGGTGCGGGTAACAGTCGGTAATCGTTGAACGAATAGCCTTCATGCGGCAGCCGTTCGATCGGCTCCTCCTGCCTGACGAACCAGGAAGCCAGTGTTCCCTCGTCCTTCATCGTGCGGAAAAATTCGGCCTCCGCCGCATGCCCGGCGCGCCGTTCGAACTCGTGAAAACTGCCGACATGGTCGACATGCGCATGAGTTGCGATCGCCAAAACGGGTTTGCGGTTTCCCGGCAAGGCCTTGGAAAGACTGGAGATACCGACACCGAAATCGAGCTGGATGTCGAAATCCCGGCCTTCGATGCGGTAGAGATTGGCCCGGAAGAACGAATGCACGAAGGGTTCGGTAATCAGAGTGACACTGGGCGAGATGTTACGGCATTCGAACCAGGAAGACGGCATGGCGCTTGAATTCCAATGGTTTACGCCGCAGCGAAGCAAGCGGGCCACGGTGTGCGGCCCGCTTGCATAGCAGGAAATTGCGCGCCGTTCAGCCGCCGGTCGTCTGGTGTTTCGAGTGGTCGACCTCGCCGGCCTTCGGCTCGACCGCGAATTCCACGTCGACCGTTCCCGCCTTCTCGAAAGTCAGCGTTCCCGGGAATTTCACGCCGGCCTTTGGCGGCTGCTTCAGGTCCACGAACATGATGTGAAAGGCGCCGGGCTTCAGCGCCACTTCGCCGCCGGCCGGGATTTCGACGCCGGCCGGGATTTCGACGCCGGCCCCGACTGGCCGCATGGTCATGACGCCTTCGGAACTCACAGTCATTTCATGGACTTCAGCCTTGCCGGCGATCGGCGAGGTGATAGAGACGAGGCGGTCGGCGGACGTGCCATGGTTCTTGATGACCATATAGCCGGTGGCAACCTTGGCGCCTTCCGGGGTCTCGCGTGACCATGGATGGCCGATCTCAAGGTCGCCCAGCTTGTATTCATGTGCCCAGAGAGGCTTGGAAAGCGCAAGGAGCAGCATCAGGGCGAAAACGAGGATGCCGATCCGTTCCTCGATGCTGCCAAAGCGGTGAACGATGGCGCGGGGATGCGCCGAAGCGCGCGAAAAGTTTTGCATGGGAATGTCCATTGGTTCTGGCCGAGCCTGCATGGCCGCGGCAATTCTATTCGGGAATTCAAAAGGATACGGCGCGAGGACGCCGTCAGTCGCCAGGTCAGGCGAGGGCAGGCGGGGCGCGCGGACTGCCGGGGTCGTGATCATCGGCCTGGACGATGACGACGGGCGCGGGCAGAGGCCTGCCGGCCGCTTTGGTCCGGAAAGCTATAGTCAGCGAAACTTCGTCCGGAGGCGTGCCGGAGACCGTTGCCGAGGCCGCGCAGCCCAGCATGCAGCAGCCCGGCATCTTGCCGTGGTTGCTGCGATCGGCCGGCGTACCGTGATCTGTGCTGGTGATGCACAGCGGATTGCCGAAGGCGTCGAGCGGAACCTCGCCTGCCGCGAGCGCGAACCCGCCCGCCAGCGATTGGATGAGGAACAGCCAGGCCGCGACCAGCGCGAGCCCTTTCCTCCATCCTTTCCGCATAGCCTTCACTGGCGGCCTTCCCCGATATGGCGCCTGAATATCACGGCTTTCGCGTCGCACGAAACCGGATTGTCGCGATGCGGCAACGTGCCTCCCGATCCGAGGGGGCGACCTAAAGCCGATCCAGCGTAGGTTCTACAACCTCGCCCGCGTCGACCTCGGCGTGGCGAGCAGCAGGCTGGTCTCCGAACCGGTGATGCCCGGAATGAGGCGGATGCGCCGCAGAACCGCGTCGAGGTCGGTGAGCGAGGTGGTCCCGATCTCGACGACAAGGTCCCAGCGGCCGTTGGTAGTGTGGATGGTCGAGACCTCGGAAAAGCCGCCGAGCGCACGGATCACCCGGTCGGCGGCATGGCCCTCGATTTCGATCATCATGATGCCGCGGATGCGCTGGTCGACGGCGTCGGCGCGCAGGATGACGGTGTAGCCGATGATGTCGCCCGACTGCTCTAACCGTTCCATGCGGGCGCGGGCGGTGGCGCGCGAGACGCCGAGGTCGATGGCGAGGTCGGAAATACTGCGGCGTCCGTCATGCCTCAGCAGGGTCACGAGTTTTTCGT
The DNA here is from genome assembly GCF_044326205.1 of Mesorhizobium sp. IMUNJ 23232. Classification (NCBI taxonomy): domain Bacteria; kingdom Pseudomonadati; phylum Pseudomonadota; class Alphaproteobacteria; order Hyphomicrobiales; family Phyllobacteriaceae; genus Mesorhizobium; species Mesorhizobium sp. IMUNJ 23232. Next base: position 71,048 of record NZ_JBIRCY010000002.1, on the reverse strand, counting down.
CGAGTGCATCCATGGTTGCCGATCCGCCAGCCAGATTAAGCAAATTGATAACCCATATCAAAAGATTTGCCAATTTTCGCTGTTCGTTTCGACAGGCATCTCTGGTTCAATCAGCGAAACAGACCTTTCCGACTTCGATGGAGTTTTCGATGCTGTGCAGGATCGTTGGCGCGCCAGTTCAGGACGGCGCTGGCCGCATGGGCTGCGAGATGGGGCCGAGCGCTCTGCGCACCGCCGGGCTGGTGTCGGCGCTGCGCGACCTTGGCCATGAGGTGGAGGATCTCGGAGCCGTCCAGCCGCTGGCCGCTCGCCGTGTCGTCCACGGCAATCTGGCGCTGAAGGCGCTGCCGGAAATCTCCGCCTGGACCTCGGCCATCGCCGAGACCGCCTATTCGGCAAGTGCGGATGCAATGCCGATCTTCCTCGGCGGCGACCATTCGATTTCCGCCGGCACGCTCTCTGGCGTGGCCCGCCGCGCCGCCGAGCAGGGGCGTCCGCTGTTTGTGCTGTGGCTGGATGCCCATCCGGATTTCCACACGCTCGACACCACCACCAGCGGAAACTTGCATGGCGTGCCGCTCGCCTATGCCAGCGGCCAGCCGGGCTTTTCGGGCTATTTCCCTGATCTCACGGCGACCGTCGATCCGTCGCGGGTCTGCACGCTTGGCCTTCGCAGCGTCGATCCGGCCGAGCGCCGCGCGCTGATCGCAGCCGGCGTGACCGTGCACGACATGCGCGCCGTCGACGAGCACGGCATTCCAAAACTCTTGCGCGCCTTCCTGGCGCGGGTGGAGGCGGAAAACGGGCTGCTGCATGTCAGCCTCGACGTCGATTTCCTCGACCCGTCAATTGCGCCGGCTGTCGGCACCACGGTTCCCGGCGGCGCCACCTTCCGCGAGGCGCATCTCGTCATGGAAATGCTGTCGGACAGTGGGCTTGTCTCCAGCCTCGATCTCGTCGAGCTCAACCCCTTCCTCGACGAGCGTGGCCGAACCGCGACGCTGATGGTCGACCTTACCGCCAGCCTGATGGGCAAGCGCATCATGGACCGTCCGACGAGGAGCTTTTGATCATGCAGCCGAAACTTAACATCGTTCCTTTTGTCAGTGTCGACCACATGATGAAGCTGGTGCTGGCCGTCGGCGTCGAGCGCTTCCTGACCGAGCTTGCCGGTTACATCGAGGACGATTTTCGGCGCTGGGAACTGTTCGACAAGACGCCGCGCGTCGCCTCGCACAGCCATGACGGGGTGATCGAGCTGATGCCGACCAGTGACGGAAAGCTCTACGGATTCAAATATGTCAACGGCCATCCGAAGAATATGCGTGAGGGCCTGCAGACCGTTACGGCCTTCGGGGTGCTGGCCGATGTCGGTAATGGCTATCCGATGCTGTTGACCGAAATGACGATCCTGACGGCGCTACGCACTGCTGCCATGTCGGCCGTGGCGGCAAAACATCTGGCGCCCAAGGGTGCACGCACCATGGCGATCATCGGCAACGGCGCCCAGTCGGAATTCCAGGCGATCGCCTTCAATGCGCTGCTCGGCATCGACCGGCTGCGGCTTTACGACATTGATTCAAGCGCCTCGCGCAAGTGTGCGAAAAACTTGGCCGGAATGGGTTTCGACATCACCATCTGCGCGACGGGTCAGGAAGCGGTCGAGGGCGCCGACATCATCACCACCGTCACCGCCGACAAGCAGTATGCGACCATCCTGACCGACAACATGGTCGGGCCGGGGGTGCATATCAACGCTGTCGGCGGCGATTGCCCCGGCAAGACCGAACTGCACCGCGATATCCTGCTGCGCTCCGACATCTTCGTCGAATTCCCGCCGCAGACGCGCATCGAGGGTGAGATCCAGCAGCTTGCCGCCGATCATCCGGTTACCGAACTGTGGCAGGTGATCGCCGGCAAGACCGAGGGCCGCAAGAGCACCCGGCAAATCACGCTGTTCGATTCCGTAGGCTTCGCCATCGAGGATTTTTCGGCGCTGCGTTACGTGCGCGACCAGTTGCAGTCGACCGGGCTCTACGAGGAACTCGACTTGCTTGCCGATCCGGACGAGCCGCGCGATCTCTTCGGCATGCTGCTGCGAGCCAAGGCGGCGGCCGCTGCCTGAGGCGGCCGCCGGACAGCACGTGTCGGGTCAGGCAGCCTTCGCAGTTCCGATCCCATAGCGCGGGGCGGGACGGCTGCGCGACAGGTTCGGATAAAGCACCGTGCGCGCCGCCTTGAAAGCTTCCCAGTCGGCATGGTCAGGCAGGGAGACGATGCTGATGCTTTCGCCCGCGTCGAGACCGGCGAGGGCGGCGTCGACCATGTCGTCGACCTCCATCGTGATTTCGGCGGGAAGCTGGTTGATGTCGACGCCGCCGCGCTCCCAGATTTCCGTGCGGGTGACGCCGGGCAGGACGGCCTGGACCCGCACGCCGAGCGGCGCAAGCTCGGTCTCGATGCCTTCGCTCAGCGACAGCATGAAGGCTTTCGTGGCGTTGTAATAGACGCCGACGGCGGGGCGGTCGTTGGTGATGCCGGCGATCGAGGCGAGGTTGATCAACGTTCCCGCGCGCTTGCGGGCAAAGGTTCCGGCGGCGACGCGGGCCAGGCGGGCAGCCGCCACGACGTTGAGTTCGATCATCGTGTCAAGCTTCTCGATATCCGCATCGACGGTCGGGCCGGTGACGGCCATGCCGGCATTGTTGACGAAGACGGCGATGTCGTCGTGCTTCAGGCGTTCCTCGACCTTGGCGCGATCGGCGGGTGAGTTTAGGTCGGCACGCAAGACTTCTACCGCCACGCCGGTCTCGGCCTTCAGCCGCGCCGCCAGTTGTTCCAATCTGGCCACGTCGCGCGCGACCAGCACGAGGTCGTGGCCGCGCCGGGCGAGGCGGTCGGCATAGACGGCGCCGATGCCGGTCGATGCGCCGGTGATCAGCGCCGTTCCCTTGGTTGTCGTCATTTCAGATGCTCCTGTCTGCTCTCAATTGAGCCGCGCGGACATCGTGCGGCGGTGGGGATGGCAAAATTGACTGATGCCGCGGGTACGGTCTTTCGATATCGCGCGGGAATCCGGGGCCGATCCACCCTCGGCTGGGACCGCGCTTGTGAAACGGTTCGCTGTTCTTATGTTTCTGGCGGTGCTCGCCGGATTGACGGCGAGCCAATGATACCAAGGAAGCGGAATGCGCGTCAGCAGGGAAAAGGCCGAGGAAAACCGCGCGGCGATCGTCGAGGCCGGCGCGCGGCTGTTCCGCGAACAGGGTTTCGATCGGGTCAGCGTGGCTGATGTCTGCGGCGAGGCGGGGCTGACGCATGGCGGCTTCTACGGGCATTTTGCATCCAAGGACGCGCTGGAGGCCGAGTGCGTGGACGCCGCCTTCGCCGACAAGATCGCCGAACTGACTGATCCTGCCTCGGTCGCCGCGATGGTCGGCCGCTATCTCAGCGCCACACACCGGGACAACCCTGGCCGGGGCTGTGCCGTGGCGGCGCTGGGAGCGGCGGTGCCGCAGCGCGACGAACTGGTGAGGCAGCACTTCGCGGCCGATATCGGGAAATATCTGGACGCCCTGACCGCTGCGCTTGTGGAGGAGGCCGGAGCGGGACGCGACCGCGCGATCCTGCTTCTGTCGGCGTTGGTCGGCGGCCTCACGCTGGCCCGTGCCGGAAAAGCTTCGCCGGAATTGTCGGAGGAAATCCTCGCCAGCCTGTGCGGCAGCCTCGGCGCGTTGCCTCCCGCCGGGACTGCGAGCACCTGACGCTCCGGCCGTTTCCAATCTGCGATCTCTGACGCCGTCTGGCATGTCGCCGGGCTCTGCGCTTTTTTGATGATAATCATCATTTAAGTGCGATGCGACTGTCCAACAAGGAGCGAATTTCGCCAACGCATGAGCAACGGCATTTTTTGACGGCACGGATCGTTGCCGGGCCGCGAAATTTTTCGCACCGGCCTCTGATGCTCAGCTTTTCACGTCGAAAAATGGTAGCGTCATGACGTGTCGGGCTTCTCCAGCGCCCAGAAGGCGAGGCCGTGCATGACATCCAGAACCTCGTGGACGTCGTGGGTGGGTTTTCGCCGCCAGCCCGGCGGGCGGCCGGAGCGCAGCGGCGACGGGCGGCGAAACCGGACCGCCTTGCCGCCGGCATTTGCATTTTGAACGCCTTCAGTGTCCCGGCCTTGCTTGGCATGCGCGAGCGCGGCATCGCGCCGCGCCTTCCAGCGGGCGAAGCGTTTTGCCTGACATGGCAGGTCGTCGAGTGCCTGGCCCAGCGCCTCGAGGCGGAGCGCCAGACGCGCGGCGTGAATTGGATCTTGGGGCGACGGCGGCGCCGGGAGCACAAACGGCTCGCTGATGCTGGGAAACAGGATGCGGGGGGGCCGCATGCGCCGGGACAAAGCGTTGATGAACGCGGAATGGACTCCGCAGCGGATCGAGCAGCGGCAGGCTCAAGCGGCGCGGTCGGGCGGCGCGCAGGGCCGCGGCCCGCCTGGCGGCTGCGGCACGCCTGAGATCGTCCCGCGACAGGGTGACGGCGATTCCAAAACCGCGCAGCAGCGGCTCCGGGTTTTTTGGTTTCGGTTTTCGCGCGCGCAGCGGCGGCAGGGATACGGTCAGGCCCCGCGCCGCCACGATGATCAGCCTTCGCGCCGCTGCTTCGGCCGGATGCAGCAGCTTGCATATGGTGCGATGGAGGTGGCGGGGAAGGGTGAATACCGGCGTAAGTGCCGGGGACAGTTTTACCCGGTCTAGCTGATAAGCCGAAATCTGTTCGCTGGAAGCGAGCGGCCGGGCTGGCGCAAACGTCGGGGACAGGCCCCCACTGCCAGGCTCGGCACCGGCGCCCAGCCTGGCCATGGCGACGAGCATGGCGAGGATACGCTTCAGCGCCTCCCGGTTCTTGTCGATTGCCGCATTCCAGTCCATCGCCGCCGCCCCCTTTCCAGCACGGGCTGAAGGGATTATCGCGCGGGTTGGAGGGGCGGGGATAAATCGGAGGGTAATAATGCCGGCGGATTTTGAGCAGAGGCAGTTGCGCGCCAGTGCTTCGGATGCGATTTTTCTTGCAATCACAGTGCATTGACTGGGCAGCCTAACCTTGATGGGTTGGCGCCGCCCCTCATCCCCTGCCGGGACCTTCTCCCCGTAAAACGGGGAGAAGGAGGCTGCGGCGGCGGTTTCGCCCATGGCCGACGTTGCGGACAGCTATTCTATCTCCGCCCGCCGGGAAGGGTTCCGGCAGGCGGGCGAGGGGCAGAAAGCGGCAGCCCGCTCAGACGTCCAGATTGGCCACGCTCAGCGCGTTTTCCTGGATGAAGTCGCGGCGCGGCTCGACCTCGTCGCCCATCAGCCGCGCGAACAGCGAGTCGGCGTCCGTGGCGTCGTTGACCTGGACCTTCAGCAGCGAGCGCACATTCGGGTCGAGCGTGGTTTCCCAGAGTTGCTCGGCGTTCATCTCGCCGAGACCCTTGTAACGCTGCATGGTCAGGCCCTTGCGGCCGGCGGCGAAGATGGCGGAAAGCAGCGCCAGCGGCCCGGCGATCGTCTCGGACGTTTCCTTGCGGCGCAGAACGGGCGGGATGCCGTAGATTTCGCCGAGGCGCGGCGCGTGGCGGTCGAGCGCGCGCGCGTCGGCCGAGTTGATCAGCGCCATGTCGAGCGCCACCACGTCCTTCACGCCGCGCAGTACACGCTCGAAGACGTAGCCGCCCGAACCGTCATTCGATACCGAGGTACGGCCGGTCCAGCCGCGTTCCATGTCCTCGGCGATGGCGTCCAGCCGCTTGGCGACGGTATCCGCCATCGCGTTGGCGCGGCCGAGGTCGTCGAAAATCTCAGGCTTCAAGGCGCCGGCGATTGCCGCCTGCTCAACCACGCCGCGATTGTAGCGCGAGTGCAGGCCGTTGATCAGCGACCGGACAGCCAGAGCGTCGTCGATCGCCGTGCGCAAATCCTGGCCTGCGCGCGCCTCGCCCGAGCCCAGCGTCAACGACGCTTCGTCGAGGCCGGAATTGATCAGGAACTCCTCGTAGGCGGTCTCGTCCTTGACGTATTGCACGCTCTTGCCGCGCGTCACCTTGTAGAGCGGCGGCTGGGCTATGTAGAGGTGGCCGCGCTCGATCAGTTCCGGCATCTGCCGGAAGAAGAAGGTGAGCAGCAGCGTGCGGATATGGGCGCCGTCGACGTCGGCGTCGGTCATGATGATGATCTTGTGGTAGCGCAGCTTGTCGGCGTTGAACTCGTCCTTGCCGATGCCGGTGCCGAGCGCCACGATCATCGTGCCGATCATTTCGGACGACAGCATGCGGTCGAGCTTCACCCGCTCGACGTTGAGGATTTTTCCGCGCAGCGGCAGGATCGCCTGGTTCTGGCGCGAGCGGCCGCCCTTCGCCGAGCCGCCCGCGGAATCACCCTCGACGATGAAAATCTCGGACTTGGCCGGATCGCGCTCCTGGCAGTCGGCGAGCTTGCCGGGGAGCGAGGTGATGCCGAGCGTGCTCTTGCGTGTGATGTCGCGCGCCTTGCGCGCCGCCTCGCGCGCCGCTGCGGCCTGGATGACCTTGTCGATCACCACCTTGCCTTCGGCCGGATGCTCCTCCAGCCAGGTGCCGAGCGCCTCGTTGACAAGGCTTTCGACCACCGGGCGGACTTCCGAGGAGACCAGCTTGTCCTTGGTCTGTGACGAGAATTTCGGGTCGGGCACCTTGACCGACAGCACGGCCGTCAGGCCCTCGCGGCAGTCGTCGCCGATCAGCGCCACCTTCTCCTTCTTGGTCAGCCCCGAACTTTCGCCATAACCGGTGACCTGGCGGGTGAGCGCGCCGCGAAAACCGGCGAGATGGGTGCCGCCGTCGCGCTGGGGAATGTTGTTGGTGAAGGCCAGCACGTTCTCGTGGTAGCTGTCGTTCCACCACATGGCGACCTCGACGGCGATGCCGTCACGCTCGGCGCGGATGGCGATCGGCGTTGATATCAAGGGTTTCTTGGCACGGTCGAGATATTTGACGAATTCTTCCAGCCCGCCCTCATAGAGCAACTCGATCTGCTTCACATCGGCATGGCGCGCATCGGTGAGCACGATGCGCACGCCAGAATTGAGGAAGGCGAGTTCGCGCAGGCGGTGTTCCAGCGTGCCGTAGTCGAACTCCACCATCGAGAAGGTGTCGGTCGACGGCATGAAGGTGATCTCGCTGCCGCTGCGTCCTTCATTGGTGCCGGGCATCTTGTTCGGCTCGTAGGTGCCGGTGACCTTCAGCGGCGCGTCGGCATCGCCATGGGTAAAGCTCATCTCATGGATTTTGCCGTCGCGGCGGATCTTCAGCTTCAGCCAGACGGACAGCGCGTTGACGACGGAGACGCCGACGCCATGCAGGCCGCCGGACACCTTGTAGGAATTCTGGTCGAACTTTCCGCCGGCATGAAGCTGCGTCATGATGACTTCGGCGGCCGAAATGCCTTCGCCGGTATGAATGTCGGTCGGAATGCCGCGGCCATTGTCGATGACGGTGACCGAACCGTCGGGATTGAGCGTCACCGTGACGAGGTCGGCATGGCCGGCCAGCGCCTCGTCGATGGCGTTGTCGACGACCTCGTAGACCATGTGGTGAAGGCCGGAGCCGTCGTCGGTGTCGCCGATATACATTCCCGGCCGCTTGCGGACGGCATCCAGGCCCTTCAAAACCTTGATGGAATCCGCGCCATATTCGGCGCTGCCGCCGTTGCCGGTGTCTAGCTCGTCGCTCATGAAGTGCTTTCGTTTTACTGAAACAAACAGGCGCTGAATGCCGCCGATTCGCGCCTCTTTTTTGACCATCCACATATAGGCGTTTTCGCGCCGGTTTTCCAATCCGGACGGCTGTTTTCCCGGCTATTTGCGCCGATTTGCGGCGCATCGCCGGATGTCGGCTCGCTGAGACAGTTTGCGTTTGTCCACCCGCACGAACTCTTCAAGGCTTCAACCTTTCCGTTGGCAAAAGTAGACTATCCCCACGCATGCGGCCTTCCCCGTTACCACGCCTTGCTTTCGCAATCTGGCCATTGATGGAAGGTGGGAAGCGGGGCGCGAGGCCGAGCCTCTCAAAATTAGAAACGTGGCGCGAACCTTGCGCCCCGCCGGCGTGCTTGCCCGATCGCTGATACCGCCCCGGCTCAATCCGAGGCTTGTCGTCGCGATCTGGGGCCCGGGTCTGAAGGCTCTTGCCAAGCCGCGCACCGTTACGTGGCCACCCCGGCGCCGTCCCCTCCACGCTCATCCGGTTCATGACCCGTGTTCCCGCGAGGGCGATGGCCGAATTATAAGGCAGGCCGAAGAGGCGGGGATAAGCGGCAGCAAATTTTCGGGGTCGAGCCGAAGGCGTGTCCGCTAAAGCATTGAAAAGAAACGATTGGCGCCAGGAGAAAAAAATAATTCACTGGCGGAGCGGCTTTTTTATCCCCCTTTTTAGCTCGACCGACGAGTGATGGACATCGGGCAAGGCGAGCAAGAGGATCGCAATCGATTCTCGCCGTTTCCATGGTGTCGCATGTCGCTCGCGCCTATCTTATGACAAGTTCGCCCGGACAGATGAGCAGAGATGGATAGCTCTCCCGCCCCCTTCCGCCCGCCCGCGCCAATCCCGCGCACGCGGCCGCCGTCGATGCTGGAGATGATCCGTATCATCTACCGCAATCCGCTCGAACTGTGGGGCGAGCCCTCCTACAACCAGCCCTGGATCGTCGTGAACGGCGTCGGCGGTCCACTGGTGATCGCCAACGATCCCGGCCTGATAAGGCACGTGCTGGTGGACAATGCGAAAAACTACAAGCTGGCCACCGTGCGCCAGAAGGTGCTGCGGCCAATCCTGCGTGACGGTCTGCTGACGGCGGAAGGGCAAGTGTGGAAACGCTCGCGCAAGGCGATGGCGCCGGTGTTCACGCCGCGCCACATCTTTGGGTTCGCCGAGCCGATGCTGCGGCGAACAGAGGTTTTTGCCGAGCGCTACGAAAATGTCGACGGCACCGTGGACATGGCCCACGAGATGACGTTGCTCACCTTCGACATCATGGCGGAGACCCTGTTTTCCAACGAGATAGCCGGCGAACCCGGCAGTTTCGGCGGCGAGATCGAACGGCTGTTCGAGACGATGGGCCGGGTCGATCCGCTCGACATTCTGCGCGCACCCGACTGGCTGCCGCGCTTCACACATATCCGTGGCCGCCGGACGATGAAGTTCTTCCGAAAAATCGTCACCGATACGGTGGCGATGCGCATCGAGCGTATGAAAAAGACGCCAGACGACGTGCCGGAGGATTTCCTCACCCTGCTGCTGCGCGCCGAAGGCAAGGACGGGCTGACCCGGCAGGAGGTCGAGGACAACATCATCACCTTCATCGGCGCCGGCCATGAGACGACGGCGCGGGCGCTGGGCTGGACGCTCTATTGCCTGGCCGAGGCGCCGTGGGAGCGTGCGCCGATCGAAGCCGAGATCGACCGGGTGATGAAAAGCGAGCCCGATCCGGTGAAGTGGCTCGACCTGATGCCGCTGACGCGCGCGGCGTTCGAGGAGGCGATGCGGCTCTATCCGCCTGCGCCGTCGATCAACCGCGAGCCGATCGAGCCGGAAACCTACGATACGCTGAAGATTCCGCGCGGCGCGCAGGTGCTGGTCATGCCCTGGGTGGTGCACCGGCACCGGAAATTGTGGGACGACCCGAACGCGTTCCTTCCGTCGCGTTTCCATCCCGCCAACAGGGAGAAGATCAACCGTTTCCAATACTTGCCGTTCGGCGCCGGGCCGAGGACCTGCATCGGCGCGAGTTTCGCCATGCAGGAGGCGGTGATAGCGCTGGCCGTGCTGCTTTCACGCTTCCGCTTCGACAGCACGGCGGAGACGAAACCCTGGCCGGTGCAGAAACTGACGACACAGCCGCAGGGTGGTCTGCCGATGAAGGTGACGCGGAGATGACAGAGGCGTAGCGGCTGCGATCGATATTGGTTTTGCCCATACTACCACTATTCGTGGCTAGACCGTGATTCTCCGGAGTTCTCATGACTGACCCGAAGGCTACTTTGGAACAGCGCTTGCGAGCGCTCGACAGGGACAAGCTCGTCGCGCTGCTGGTGAAACGCACCAGGATCGATGAGGGTTTCGCATCATGGGTCGAGTGGGAACTGGCGGCGATGCCCTCGCTGCCAACCGAGGCGCCGCGCGTAGCGATCGACCCGAAGGCGATCGAGCGGCAGGTCCGCGCCGCGTTTTCTGAAGGCACCTCGCAGCCACGCGGCCGGTATGACTACCACAATGAAGCCGATCCAGACGAGGCTGCGATCACCGCACTGATCGACAATGCAAGATCCTTCCTCGCGGCAGGGGACATAAGAACCGCTTTGGCGATCGTCGCGCCGATCGCCGACGCCCTGGTCCCGGGCTTACATCGAACGGATGAGCTGGGACGAAACGCTGCACGAATTCTTTCCGGTCATCGGCCAGTTCGTAGCGGAGGCCGTGCTGACGGAAGACCTCACGCCCGACGAACGGGACGATCTTGCCGCCCGACTGGACGGCTGGCGCGGCGAACTCGACGACTATGGGATCAGCGAGTATTTCCAGGTCGCGATGGACGCGCTCGAACAGGGCTGGGGGGCGCCCGGCCTTGCCGATGCGCTGGCGGGCCGCAGCGAGCGCTGGCCGACGGAAGGCAAGGACAAGTGGACCGAGGATCTGCTGGCCGAGGCGCGGCTGCAGGTGCTCGACCGAAGCGGGCGGCATGACGAGTACCTTAACCTGGCTCGTGCGACCGGAAGGCATAGCGACCACGCCGCGATGCTGCTGCGCCTTGGCCGGACAGAGGACGCCGCCGGCTACGCCCGCGAAAAATTCCGCTCCGGCGACGAGGTTTTGCGGCTTGCGCGCCTTCTGAACGAGGCAGGCGACACCGAGGCGGCACTGGCCCTGGCCGAATGGGGTTTGGCGATGAAGTCCGAGACGGGCTGGGAGGAGCGAGTGGGGCTCGCTCAGTGGCTGCGCGATACTGCCGCCGGGCTGGGAAGGCATGCGCTCGCCATGACGGCAGCGGCAGCGGCTTTCGAGCGCAGCCTTTCCATCGAGGATTTCAGGCACGCCAAGATCGTTGCGCAACAGGATTGGGACCAACTGCGCCTGCGTCTCCTTGGGGAGCTGACCAAGGTGAAATACGGCCAGGACCGAACCGAGATTTTCCTTGAGGAGGGCCTGATCGACGAGGCGGTGAGGTCCGTCATGGTGAAGAACCATTTGCAGAACCCGAGCGATCATGTGCTGCTGCGGCTGGCGGAGGCGGCACATGCCAGCCACCCGGACTGGGTCATCGATCTCTGCGAGCGCATGGCCGAGAACATCATGGAGACCGGGCAGGCGGGCTTCTATGAGCTGGCGGCGCAATGGCTGGAACGGGCTGCGCGCGCCTACGATGCGGCGGACCGGTTCGAGCTGTGGATGACCAGGCTCGATGGGCTGATCGAGAAACACAAGCGCAAATACAAGCTGAGGCCGCTGCTGGAGTCGCTGCGCACGGGCGGGTAGATGTGCGCGGCGGCCAAGAAGTCGGGCAATCGGTGCGTGCCGCAGAATCAATTCCGCCCATGAAAAATATTCTCGACATGCACCGGCCAGCGCCAGGGCAGGACGGCGACGAGGTCGAAGCGCATGGACAGGCGGGCGTGGTCGCGCTGGCGCGTCAGCCAGAGGTCGGCGGCGCCCTCGATGCGGCGTTCGGATGGGTAGGAGATCGCTTCCATCGCCTGCATCAGCGTTTTTCGCGCCTTGACCTCGACGATGAGAACGAGGTTGCCGCGCCGGGCGATCAGGTCGATCTCGCCGAGCGGCGTGCGGTAGCGGCGGGCGACGATGCGAAACCCCTTGACCAGCAGGGCGAGTGCGGCCAGCCACTCGCCGCGATGCCCGCGCCGATAGGCTTTCAGCCGGAAGCGGGCGTCATCAGGCGTCATCCGCCTTCAAATCCATGAGGCGGCGGTAAAGGTCCGGCTTGCGTCCGCCGGTCATGCGCGCGGCTTCGGCGGCGGCCTTCGACGCCGGCATCTCGGCTGCGAGCGACAGCAGCAGGCGGTCGATATCGTGGGCATCGAGCGGAGCTTCGGCGGCAGGAGGCCCGACGCAGACGACGATCTCGCCCTTTGGCGTGTCGGCGGCGGCATAGAATTCCGCCAGCTCAGCTAGCGTGCCGGTGCGCATTTCCTCAAACGCCTTGGTCAGTTCGCGGCCGACCGCCGCCTTGCGCTCGCCATAGACGTCGGCCATCGCGGCCAGCGTGTCGGCCAGCCGGCGTGGGGATTCGAAAAATATCAGCGTCGCCGGGACCGCTTTCAGCTCCTCCAGCCGCGCGCGCCGTTGTCCGTCCTTGACCGGCAAAAAACCGGCGAACAAAAATGTGTCTGATGGCAGGCCGGAGGCGGTGAGGGCGGCGAGCACGGCCGAAGGACCGGGGATCGGGACGACGCGAATTCCTGCCGCCAACGCCTGTTCTACCAGCCGGAAGCCGGGATCGGAGACCAGCGGCGTGCCGGCATCGGACACCAGCGCAACACTCCTCCCCTCGCTCAGGGCCTCGATCAGGCGAGGACCGGCCTCCGCCGCATTGTGCTCGTGATAGGGGGTCGGGCGCTGGCGGATGCCGTAGCGGTCGAGCAGGACGCGGGTGACCCGCGTGTCCTCGCAGGCGAGCACGTCGGCGGCGGCGAGTGTTTCCAAGGCGCGCAAGGTGATGTCGCCGAGATTGCCGATCGGCGTAGCGACAAGATAGAGCGCGGCTTCCAGGGGGCGGGCGGGAATTTCCGCCTGTCCGACCATGAAGGCGCGGATTTTAACGGTGTCTTTCACGGGACTGAAACTCGCATCTGCGCCTTGTGCCACGCGCTACGTGGACAGCGCAAAAGAAGATTGATTTGCGCCGCAATTTTACCGCGTTGCGGAACGATATCGCCGCCCGCCCGTTAATTCCCGCCCGAGGAGGAGTTCATGGAATCACTTCAGATACAGGACGCTTTCGCGCCCTATTATGTCGATCGTCCCGCCAAGGCCGACAAGACCGCCAAGCGCAAGGAAACCAGCGCCCTGACGGTTCACCCGTCCGACATCAGGACGAGGCTGGAGGCCTGCCGCAACCGGCTCGCCCGCGCCATAGCGGCGGCGGAAGCGGAAAGGCGCTGACCACGATGCCGGCGCGTTTCGACGCATTCGTCGGCCGCATCGCCAGCGCCTCGCAGAACCGTTCAGGCGCGGTAGGCGACCAAAACCGCTCCACCCGCGATAAGAACGATGCCAAGCCAGTTCGCAAAAGTCAGCCGCTCGCCAAGAAAAGCGGCGGCAAAGACCGCGACCAGGACCACGCTCAGCTTGTCTAGCGGAGCGACCCGCGCCGCGTCCCCCAGCTTCAGTGCGCGAAAATAGCAGAGCCAGGACGCGCCGGTCGCCAGGCCGGACAGGATGAGGAACATCCATGTGCGGCCGCCGATCGATGCGGGCGGTTGCCATTGACCGGTGGCGGCGACGATCGCGGCTATGACAGCCAGGATCACCACTGTCCGGATCAACGTAGCGAAGTCCGGATTGATGCCGCTGACGCCCACCTTCGCGAAAATCGCGGTGAGAGCGGCGAAGACCGCTGACAGGATTGCCCAGAACTGCCAGGAAGACAAAGCGGTGTTCATTTCAGTGGCTCCGGGCAATCGATTCAACCCAAATATCGCGAGACACGGGTTTCGAGCAGTCTGACCAGTTCAGGGTCCATGAACGCATAATCGTCCGGTATGTCGAGGCAATGATCCGGGCGCCCTTGAGGCTGCTCCTGAATTTCTTCTGGAGTTTCGCCCGATGAGCTTTCTCCATGACGAAGATCAGATCGGCCCATGAGACGAGTTCGGGCGTCAGGGGATTGTCGGCATCATGATTGGTTCCGGCGGAAGCCACTTCGATGTCGCGACGCGTGGAGAAGACCTGCTCGGCGGTCGGACTGCGCAGGCGGTTCTGGCTGCAGACGAACAGGACGTTCTTCATTGGCGAGGTTACCGCGCCAAATCCGCCACCACGGCATTGAGCACCACCATCCCCGCAGGCGTGGCGCGCAGGCGGGAATTGCCGATCGAGGCGACGAGCCCTTCGCCCTGCAAGATGGCCAGCCGCTCCGGCGAGAGTTCGCGCCCGGAGAGGCGCTCGTAGCGGTCGAGGTCGATGCCTTCCGCCAGCCGCAGGCCCATGAGCAAAAACTCGTCGGCCTCTTCCGAGCGGTTGAGGATTTCGCCATCGACGACGCCGTGGCCCTTGGCTTCGACCAGGTTGAGCCAGGTTTCCGGCGTCTTCTCCGTCACCGTGACGACGCGGCGGTCGTGCTCGACGAAGCGGCCATGAGCACCGGGGCCGATCCCGGCATATTCGCCGTAGCGCCAATAGGTCAGATTGTGGCGGCTCTCCGCGCCGGGCCGGGCGTGGTTGGAGATTTCGTAGGCCGGCAGGCCGCGCGCCGCCGTTACGGCTTGCGTCAGGTCGTAGAGATCGGCGGCAAGGTCCATGTCGGGCATAGCGATCTTGCCGGCGGCATGCAGCGCGTGGAAGCGCGTGCCTTCCTCGATGGTCAACTGGTAGAGCGAAAGATGGTCGGCGGCGTAGCCGATCGCTTCGTTGAGTTCCGCCTCCCATGCATCTAGCGTCTGGCCGGGGCGCGCGTAGATCAGGTCGAAGGAGAGGCGGGGGAAGATGTCGCGGGCAAGGCCGATCGCGTTGAGCGCTTCCTCGACATTGTGCAGGCGGCCGAGGAAACGCAGGTCGGCATCGTTCAGCGCCTGCACGCCGAGCGAGACGCGGTTGACGCCGGCGGCACGGTAGCCGCGGAACCGCTCGGCCTCGACGGAGGAAGGATTAGCCTCCAAAGTGATCTCTATGTCCGCTGGCACCGTCCAGTGCTGGGCGATCGCGTCAAGAACCGCGCTAACCGTCTCCGGCTGCATAAGCGACGGCGTGCCGCCGCCGAGGAAGATGCTGGTGACGGTGCGCGGGCCGGTGCGCTCGCGCGTCGTTGCCATCTCGCGCTCGAAAGCGGCGGCGAAACGCGGCTGATCGACCGGCTGGTGGCGGACATGGCTGTTGAAGTCGCAATAGGGGCATTTGGCCGCGCAGAACGGCCAGTGGACGTAGACTCCGAATCCCGGATCGCCGATCATCCGGTCACGCCGAGCCCAGCTTCGCCCGGGCGAATTTCTGGAAGGCGCGGGCGCGGTGCGACAGGGCGTCGGCCTGTCCGGGCTTCCATCCGTGCTTTTCCTCGGCGCTCATCTCGCCGAATGTGCGGTCGTGGCCATCGGGGACGAAGACCGGGTCGTAACCGAAACCCTTGTCGCCGCGCGGCGGCCAGACGAGGTGGCCCTCCGCCTCGCCGCGAAAATATTCGGCCTCGCCGTCCGGCCAGGCGAGGCAGATGACGGCGACGAAGCGGCCGGTGCGTTGTGCCGGCTCTGTCGCGCCGACTTCCTGCAGGGCCACCTCGGCGCGCTGCATGGCGAGGTTGAAGTCGCGACCGCCGTCCGGCGTCTCGGCCCAGGTTGCGGTGTAGACGCCGGGCTGGCCCCCAAGCGCGTCAATGCACAGGCCGGAATCGTCGGACAGCGCCGGCAGGCCGGTGGCCTTCGCCGCCGCGAATGCCTTGATGTAGGCGTTTTCCTCGAAGGTCGTGCCGGTCTCGTCGGGCTCGGGCAGGCCAAAATCCTTCGCCGAGCGCGCTTCGATGCCGAAGGGCGCCATCAGGTCGGCGAACTCGCGCAGCTTGCCGCCGTTATGGCTGGCGACGACCAGTTTCTTCTCGGCTAGTGGCCGCATCAAAAACCCCAGATCCTCGGCTCGGCGAATTCGAGCGAATTGCCAGACGGATCGCGAAAATAGATCGAGCGGCCGCCATTCGGCCATTCGAAATCGGCCTCGATGGTGATTCCCAGTGCCGCGAGCCGGGTTTTCCACTGTTCAATTTCCTGCGCCGTGGCGGCAAAGCAGAGATGGCCCCGGCCAGCGGCGCCGTGCGGCGGCACGGGCAATCTCGCTTCCGGTGCTGGCGGGATTTTGGTCGCCTCGGCGTTGAAGAGCAGCAGCACGCCCTGGCCGCAGCGGAAGAAGACGTGCCGGCCGTCGACGCGGGCGATCCGCGACAGACCGAGCGCGTCGCGGTAAAAAACTTCCGCCGCATCGAGATCGGTCACATAGAGCGCGGATTCGAGGATGGCGGAAGGGGTCATTGCGCCGCTAGGCCACTGCCATCTGCTGCAGATTCACCAGCCGTGAAATGCCCTTGCGGGCGAGCGCCATCAGGGCGGCGAATTCCTCTTCGGTGAACGGCGCGCCTTCCGCCGTGCCCTGTATCTCGACGATGCCGCCCTTGCCGGTCATGACGAAGTTGGCGTCGGTGCCGGCGGCGGAATCCTCGACATAGTCGAGGTCGAGCACCGGCTGGCCGTCATGGATGCCGCAGGAGATGGCGGCGACATGGTCCTTCAGCACCTTGGACACCGTCGTCATCTGGCGAGTCTCCATCCAGCGCAGGCAGTCGTGCAGCGCCACCCAGCCGCCGGTAATGGAGGCGGTGCGGGTGCCGCCATCGGCCTGGATGACGTCACAATCCACCGTGATCTGCATCTCGCCTAGTGCCTGAAGATCGACCACGGCACGCAGCGAGCGGCCGATCAGCCGCTGGATTTCCAGCGTGCGCCCACCCTGCTTGCCGGTGGAGGCCTCGCGGCGGGTGCGTTCGCCGGTGGCGCGGGGCAGCATGCCATATTCGGCCGTCACCCAACCTCGGCCGGTGTTGCGCATCCAGCCCGGCACCTTTTCCTCGAGGCTTGCGGTGCAAAGCACATGCGTGTCGCCGAACTTCACCAGGCAGGAGCCCTCCGCGTGTTTGGAGACGTTGCGCTCGAAAGAAATCGCGCGCATTTCGTCGGGCTGTCTCTTGGAGGGACGCATCAATACTCCTAGGGTTCAAATCGTGGCGGGCTTGTAGACCCGCGCGCAAGGCAGAGCAAAGGAAAAGCGGTCAGGGCAGGCGTTCGAATTTCAGCACGTGATCGCCCTTGTATTCGATCTCGCCGTAGTGCCCGTAGCCGAGCTTGCGCGCGACGCCGATGGACGCGGCATTGTCCGGATCGATGATGCAGACGGTGCGCCGGGCGCCACGTTCGGCGTCGAACCAGCGATGGGCAGCGTGTGCCGCTTCGGTGGCGTAGCCTTTGCCCTGGCCGTGGCCTGCGAAAACCCACGCAGCCTCCGGGAAAGGATCGAAGTCGTCGCCGAGATCTCGATGGAAGTCGGCAAGGCCGGTGTCTCCGACATAGCGGCCGGTCTGCCTGTCGACGACGGCGAAGACGCCATGGCCGAGGGCCGTCCAATGGCCGATGTTGCGCAGAAGCTTGTTCCAGACGTCCTGTCGGGTCGCATGCGCGCCATGGGTGATGAACTGCATCACTTCGGCGTCGTTGCTGACGGCCAGCAATTCGTCAAAATCGTTGAGGATATGGGGACGGAGGATAAGGCGTTCGGTCTCGATCATCGGGTTCCGCTTGTCAGGTGGGCCACGCTGTTTATATCTTTCACAAGGACATGAACACGCCGATCAAAGATCCAACCCTGCAATCGCTCGATGCCCGTTCGCGCGATATTTTCCGGCGCATCGTCGATTCCTATCTGCTCGACGGCGAGCCGGTGGGGTCGCGCAATCTCTCGCGCATGCTGCCGGCAACGCTGTCGCCGGCCACCGTGCGCAACGTCATGAGCGACCTGGAGCAGCTTGGACTGATCTATGCCCCGCATATCTCGGCCGGGCGGCTGCCGACGCAAAGGGGGCTGCGCTTCTTCGTCGACGCTTTCCTCGAACTCGGCGACCTGACGGAAGAGGAACGCCGCTCGATCGACACGCAGATCAAGGCATCGGGGCAGGGGGTGTCGGTCGAGCAGATGCTGACGGAGGCCAGCCAACTGCTTTCCGGCGCCTCGCGCGGCGCGGGGCTGGTGCTGGCGGCCAAGAGCGAGGTGCCGCTGAAGCATATCGAATTCATCCCGTTGGAGCCGCAGCGGGCGCTGGCGGTGCTGGTGTCGCAGAATGGCGACGTCGAGAACCGCGTGATCGAGCTGCCGGCGGGCGTGACCGCGTCGCAATTGCAGGAGGCGTCGAATTTTCTCAACGCCCATATACGCGGCCGCACGCTGGCCGAGGCGCGCACCGAGATCGCGCGTGTCCAAGAGGAGACCAAGGCAGCGCTGGATACGCTGTCGCAGCAATTGGTGGAAAAGGGGCTGGCGGTGTGGGCCGGCGCCGAAAGCGGCCTGCCGGCCCGCCTGATCGTGCGCGGCCGCGCCAATCTGCTGGAGAATGTGACGGCTCAGGCCGACCTGGATTTGCTGCGGCACCTGTTCGAGGACATGGAGACGCAGGACGGCATGATCCAGCTTCTCGATCTTGCCGAGGCAGGGTCCGGCGTGCGCATCTTCATCGGCTCGGAGAACAAGCTGTTTTCGCTTTCCGGCTCGTCGCTGGTGGTGGCGCCCTATCGCGACAAGGATGCGCGCGTTGTGGGAGCGCTTGGCGTCATCGGGCCGACGCGGCTGAATTATGCCCGCATCGTGCCGATGGTGGATTATACGGCGCAGTTGATCTCGAGGATGCTGCGGTAGGCGCGTCGTCGCATGTAGGCGTGGCCCGGCCGTCCGATCCGGTATAGGCTCCTTCATATGAAGTGACGAGGCGGGAGGCTGTCATGGCTCTGGAACAGATTAAGGCGCAGATTGCGCTTTTGCTGGAAGAGATGGTCAGCCGGCCCGAAGACGCGCACGAGGTGCACGAGCAGGTGCGCGAAAAGCTCTCCGAGCTACGGGCAATGGGCATGCCGCTGCCGCAGGACCTGGTCGAACTGGAGCAGATGCTCGACCAGGCAGGGTACTGAGAGACCGGCGCCGCGTTTCGGCAGACGCCAAGTTCACCGCTACTTGCGCGTGCCGTTCAGCGTCATGTCGAACTGCACGACGTTGGAATAGATCGGCGTGCCGACATCCATGCCGTAGGGCGAGCGGTAGATCGAGCCGGTGACGCGGAAGGAGATGGCCTTGCCGTTGCGCTTGCCGACCGTCGCCGCGAACTGCGCTTTTCGCGATTTGCCGCGCGCCGTCAGCACGCCGTCGATGCGAGCCTCGTCGTTGCCGGTCCTGGTGACCGAGGTCGAGCGGAAGGTGATTTCGGGATAGTTGGCGATGTCGAACACCGCGTCGGAGCGCAGGAAATCCGTGATGCGTGCTTGGTCGGCCTTCACGCTCTTGGAGAACAGGGTGATCGTCACATTCGACTTCGCGACGTTGTTGCCGTCGATCTTGAAGGAGCCGCTGTAGGAGCCGAAGCTGCCGTTGATGCCGCCGCCGCCGACCTGGTCGACCTTGAAGTTGATCCTGGAGGAGGGATCGATGCGGTAGTTGCCGGCTGCTTCGGACAGCGTGTCGGCGGAGGCAGGCGTGACGGCAAGCAAGAGGCCTGCGGCCAGAGCCCATCCGGCAAGTTTGCCGGCGCGGGCCCGCAGGGGGACATGATCAGACATGGTCGTTGGTCTCCAGAGTGACGCGACGCGTCGCCGGCCGTGCCGCCCGGCCGGGCAGCATGCGGACAAGCACGTCGTCGCGCAGGACAAAATGATGCGCCAGCGCCGCTGCCGCGTGGCCGACGGCCAGCGCGCCGGCGCCATAGGCCAGGAGTTTGTGTGCCTCGCGCCAGAACGCTTCCGCTTCGTCGGAAGGCGCCATCGGCAGATGCGGCACGACCACGAGGTTGAAGGCGAAGCTCGGTATGCCCAGCGTCGAGGTTGACGCCAGCGCCCAACCGGCCAGCGGCACTACGAGCGTGGCGATGAGCAACGTCCATTGCACGATCTCCGCGGCGACCCGCTCCGGGCCGGACATCGTGGAGACCGGCCCAGGTTTTCTCGCCGCCAGCCGCCACAGCAGGCGCAGCAGCGCCAGTGCCAGGATCAGGAAACCGAAGGATTTGTGCCACTGGATCATCTCGAACTGCAGGGCCATGCTTTTGACCTGCTCCATCGAGAAGCCGAAAGCGATCTGGCCTAGAAACAGCAGCGCGATCGTCCAGTGCAGGGCGATCGCGACGTAGCCGTAGGTGTTTTCGCGATTGCGCGACATGTCCGTTCCAAGCGTGCCGGATCTTCCGGCTTCATCGAGACTAACGCTGCGCGTAGCGCCAATATTCCGGCGAAGATCGCCTTGACTGGCCCGGATGGAAATTCCGCGCTGCGCTATTTTCCATACAGCGGATTTGTGGCAATAGCTGCGTCCCGTTTCGGAGAGCAGCCATGACGCTTGCCGGTTTCATTGCCTATAGCGGCGCGCTGGCGCTGGCCGCTGCCATTCCCGGTCCGGGGGTGACGGCGCTGGTGGCGCGTGCGCTGGGTTCGGGTTTTCGCTCGTCGCTGTTCATGTCGCTCGGGCTGATCGTCGGCGACCTGACTTATCTGACGGCGGTAGTGCTCGGCCTGGCGCTGGTGGCGCAGACCTTCGGCATGCTGTTCCTCGTGGTCAAATGGTTCGGTGTCGCTTATCTCGCGTATCTTGCCTGGACGTTCTGGAGAAGCGGGATCACGCCGGAAAGCGTCGAGGCGCGCAAGGGCAAGGGTGGGCTGGCATCTAGCTTCGTCGCCGGCCTGACGGTGACGCTGGGCAATCCCAAGACGATGATCTTCTACCTTGCGCTGGTGCCGACGCTGGTCGATCTCCAGACGATCACGCTTCGCGACTACGGCGTGCTGGCGGCAATCACTGTCGTCGTGCTGCTGATCGTGCTGGTGCCTTACCTGGCGCTGGCGGCGAAGGCGCGCTGGTTCCTGAAGACGCCGCGCGCGCTGAGGGCGCTCAACCGCACGGCCGCCACCTTCATGGCGGGTGCGGCGCTGGCGATTGCGTCGCGGCAGTAACGCGCGGTTCAAGCCGGCGCCGACTTTGCGTCGATGTAGGACGTGACGACCGATCGCGTGTCGGCGCTTGCGACGACCGGCACGATCTCCATGGTCACACCCGTTCCCCGCCAGTGCAGGATCCATTGCTGGAACAGCTTCGGATCGTCGCACCGCATGACCTGGAAACAGCGCGCGAAATTGGCTTCGACCCAACTGTCGACGAATTCCAACCCATCCGGAAGGCCGCGCCCGCTCTCGCGAAAGCGCTCGTAGATCGGAACCATGTCGTTGTTTTCGAAGCGTTCGATGACCATGAAAAGCATTTGTTCCTGCTTTCGTCGCTCTCGCCAAACAGCTTTGCGTTGAAGTTGCCAAAGCCGGTTTAATGTTCCGATTCCGGGGCTCGGCACCTCTACCAATCTCGGCTATCTTGCCCGCCAAAATCAATCGAGGAGCGAAACGATGAACAAGCCGGTCAGCACGACGCACGTTCCCGGACGCGGACGCGTCTACCATTCCATCACCGAGACGATCGGCGACACACCGCTGGTCCGGCTCGACAAGTTCGCCAAGGAGAAGGGCATCGTCGCCAACCTGTTGGCAAAACTCGAATTCTTCAATCCGATCGCCAGCGTCAAGGACCGCATCGGCGTCGCCATGATCGAGGCGCTGGAAGCGCAGGGGCGGATCACGCCCGGCAAGACGACGCTGATCGAGCCGACCTCGGGCAATACCGGCATCGCGCTGGCCTTCGCGGCGGCGGCCAAGGGCTACAAGCTGATCCTCACCATGCCCGAGACCATGTCGCTGGAGCGGCGGAAAATGCTGGCCCTGCTCGGCGCCGAGCTGGTGCTGACCGAAGGCGCCAAGGGCATGAAGGGGGCGATCGCCAAGGCGGACGAGCTTGCCACCACGCTGCCCGACGCGGTGATCCCGCAGCAGTTCGAGAACCCGGCCAATCCGGAAATCCACCGGCAGACGACGGCGGAAGAGATATGGAACGACACGCAGGGCGGCATCGACATTTTTGTCGCCGGCATCGGCACCGGCGGCACGATCACCGGCGTCGGCCAGGTGATCAAGAAGCGAAAACCGTCGCTGCATGTGGTGGCGGTCGAGCCGGAGGCCTCGCCGGTGCTGTCCGGCGGCCAGCCCGGCCCGCACAAGATCCAGGGCATCGGTGCCGGTTTTGCGCCGAAAATTCTCGACACGACGATCTATGACGAGATCGTCAAGGTTTCGAACGAGGATTCGATCGCCAATGCGCGGCTGGTCGCGCGGCTGGAAGGCGTGCCGGTCGGCATTTCGTCCGGCGCGGCGCTGCAGGCGGCCATCGTCGTCGGCTCGCGGCCGGAGAATGCCGGCAAGAATCTGGTCGTGATCATCCCGTCCTTCGCAGAGCGCTATCTGTCGACGGTGCTGTTCGAGGGTCTGGGCGGCTAAGAAGGCTGTCCCGGCACATCCGGACCGTTCCCTGCCCGGCTGCGGCCGTCGCGCTCCGATGCCTTGCGGGCAGACGGAGGGTGGCACGCGCTGGTCCAAACTGTTAGACCGCCACGGCGTTGACGAAAACCTCCTCCCACTGTTCTGTCAGGCAAACAACGGGAGGGGATTTCATGCACACGCTTTACAGCCGGCCGGGTTCCGGCGGGTTCGTCGTTGAGGCGGCGCTGGCGATTGCCGGCGCGCCCTATGAAGTCGTCCATGTCGAGAAGGCGTCGCCGCCCGCAGGCTTTGAAAAGCTGAGCCCGCTCAGGCAAGTGCCGGCGCTGACGCTGCCGGACGGGCGAACCATCACCGAATCCGGCGCTATCTGCCTGCTGCTTTCGGAGACATTTCCCGATGCCGGGCTCGGCCCGGCAGCAGGTTCGCAGGACCGGCCGGAATTCCTGCGCTGGATGTTTTTCCTGTCGTCCATGCTCTATCCGACGCTGATGCGCTTCTTCTTCTGCGAGCGCTCGACCACCGACCCAGGCGGTCTGGAGGCGGTGAAGGAAGCGGCTGTTATCGAGGCCGACCGGGGGTTTTCGATCATGGACCAAGCTCTGACGGGCCGCGATTGGCTGGTTGGCGGACAAAGATCGATCGCCGATATCTATCTGCTGATGCTCGCCTACTGGCATCCGATTGCTGATAAGCCGCGCGACGAGTGGACGAACATCATCCGCGTTTGTGAGGCGCTGAAGCGCGATCCGCTGGTGGCGGAGCTCAATGAGATGCACCGGTTCTGGTGAGCGGAAGGTGATCAGATAGCAGGTTCATTTGCCGTGGCCGTCAGCGCTGACGGTCATAAAAATAACCTGAGGCATAAAGGCGCCGTCAATTCAGCAGCGACGTCGGCAGTTCGTCCATCCTGCCCTGCAAAAACCGTTGCACCGCCGGGTCGCGCTCAAGCGCAATTGCCCGCCGATAGGCCTCGCGAGCGCTGTCGTTGTGATCCAGCCGGGTCAGCACGATGCCGCGCGCTGCCCAGTAGGGCTGGTAGTCGGCTAGCCTGCGGTCGGCCGAAAGACGGTCGAGGATCGCGAGGCCAGCCTTGGCATGGCCGGATTCGGCGAGCGCCACGGCTCGGTTGACCTCGACGACCGGCGAATAGGACAGGCGCCCCAGCATCCGGTAGAGTTCGGCGATGGCCGGCCAATCGGTGCGGCCGGTTTGCCGCCGCGCGCAATGGGCCGATTGCAGCGCCGCCTCGATCTGGTAGCGGCCGGGCTGCGCAAGGCGCATGGCGCATGCCAGCATCTGTTCCGCATCGTCGATCATCGCGTCGTCCCAGAGAGCGATATCCTGGTCGGCCAGCGGTACGTAGTCGCCGCCCGCTGTTCGCCGCGCTTCGCGCCGCGCCTCTGCGTAGAGCATGAGCGCCAGCAGGCCGAGCGCCTCAGGCTCGCCGGGCATCAGGGATGCGACCAGGCGCCCGAGCCAGATCGCCTCGCCGGCGAGGTCACGGCGCCGGCTGTCGCCGCCGGCGGGATCCGACCAGCCTTCGGTGAAGGCCGCGTAGATCGCCTCCAGCACGGCGTCGAGCCGCTCCGGCAGATCGGCGCGGTCGGGCAGCCGGAACGGAATACCGGTCTGGCGAATACGCGTCTTCGCGCGGACCAGCCGCTGCCCCATGGTGGCCGGCGCCACAAGAAAGGCGGAAGCGATGGTGGTGGCGTCAAAGCCGAGTACGGTCTGCAAGATCAGCGGCGCCCGGATTTCGGGGTTGATCGCCGGATGCGCGCAAGCAAACATCAGCGCCAGCCGCTTGTCGGGCACGTCCTCGCTGTCGGCTTTCAGTTCCATCGCCTTGCTCTCCTCGCCGATCAGCAGCAGGTGGTCCTGTGCGTCGATCCCCACCTTGAGATGCCTCTGGCGGTCGATGGCGCGGCGGCGGACGACCGTCAGCAGCCAGGCCTCCGGCCGGTCCGGCACGCCGTTGCGCGGCCACTGCTCCAGCGCGGTGGCGAAGGCATCAGCCAGTGCATCCTCGGCGGCGGCCACGTCGCGGCTGCGGGCGGCCAGCACCGCGAGCAGCCGGCCATAACTCTGCCGGGCGGCGGTTTCGGCCGCCGCCCGTGCATCCCAGGGTCTCGGCACGGCGGTCATGCCACCTGCATCTCCCAGATCGGCCGCACTTCGATGACCCCGTGGCTCGCGGCCGGGCAGCGGGCCGCCCACGATATCGCTGCATCCAGGTCCGGCGCCTCGATCTTGTAGTAGCCGCCGAATGCCTCCTTGGTGTCGGCATACGGTCCGTCGAGGACCTGGGTCTTGTCGTCGCGCATGCGCACGGTCGTTGCAGCGCTGGTGGGCCGCAGCCGGTCGCCGGCGATCCATACCCCGGCCTTTTTCATGTCATCCGTGTAGGTGGCATAGGCAGGCAGCATGGTCTGCATCCGCGCCGGCGGGATTTTCGCCGCTTCGGCCTCGTTGATGTAGATCATCAGCAGATATTGCATGGGAATTCTCCTTGTTCGCGGGCCGCGTATGTCGCGTACCGATCCTATGTCGCGCGGCAGTCCGCCATTTCGACAGGCCAGCAGAAAAATTCCCTCGCAGCCACGTTTTTCATAGGCTCTTTCGCGCGAGCCTAAGCCATTCGTCTCAATTGCCAATTGGTGGTTGGCATTTCGGGCTCGGCCGCTAAACTCCCCAGGCGATCGAGGTGCGAGCAGGCGCAGCGGCAAATCATCAGGGAGGAACGGCATGCTGGAATTGGGCAGGAAAATCATGACAGCCGGCGCGGTGGCTGTGGCGGTCGGCTTTGCCGCCATGCCCGCCAAGGCGCAGGAATTCATCAACGTGCTGACCGGCGGCACGTCCGGCGTCTATTATCCGCTCGGCGTCGCCCTGTCGGAAATCTACGGCAAGGGCATCGAGGGTTCGCGCACGCAGGTGCAGGCGACCAAGGCCTCGGTCGAGAATTTGAACCTGCTGCAGCAAGGCAAGGGCGAGATCGCTTTCGCGCTGGGCGATTCGGTCGCTTTGGCTTGGGAAGGCGACAAGGAGGCGGGCTATCCCGGCAAGCTCGACAAGCTGCGCGGCATCGCCGCCATCTATCCGAACTACATTCAAATCGTCGCGTCGCAGGAATCCGGCATCAAGTCGCTGGCCGATCTCAAGGGAAAAAGCCTGTCGGTTGGCGCGCCTGCCTCCGGCACGGAACTCAACGCCCGCGCCATCTTCGCCGCCGCCGGCATGAAATACGAGGATCTCGGCAAGGTCGAGTATCTGCCCTTCGCCGAATCCGTCGAACTGATCAAGAACCGCCAGCTCGACGCCACCTTGCAGTCGGCCGGCCTCGGCGTCGCCTCCATCCGCGACCTCGCCACCTCGCTGCCGATCAACGTCGTCGCGGTTCCGGCGGACGCCGTGGCCAAGATCGGCTCGCCCTATCTGTCGGTGACGATCCCCGCAGGCACGTATGAGGGGCAGGCGGAGGACGTGAGCACGGCGGCGGTCGGCAATTTCCTGATCACCCATTCAGACGTCTCCGACGAGACGGCCTACCAGATGACGAAGCTTCTGTTCGAGAACCTGCCGCAACTGGTCGCCGCCCACGCCGCCGCCAAGGCGATCGACCCGAAGAAGGCGCTGGACGGCATGCCGGTTCCCCTGCATCCGGGCGCCGAGCGCTACTACAAGGAAGCGGGCCTGCTGAAGTAGAGCCAGCGCCGCACGGCTAAGCTTTTGCTCCGTCGCACCCCCCTCTGTCCTGTCGGACGCCCTTCGCTGTCGCTTCGGGCGTTCGTCGCTCGAAAAGCCAAATCCTTGGCTTTTCGTCCGCTACGCGGACCGCTCCTCACCCCCCTCAACGGGGGAGATTGGCCGTCACGACTGCTTTCGCTAATCGCGGACGTTGCGGAGTGGGCGGCTTCATCGAAGCTGCCAATCTCCCCCCTTGCGGGGGAGATGTCCGGCAGGACAGAGGGGGGTGCCTCGCGCATGTCGTTCAATCGCGTGTGGAAACTCCAATGAGCGCGATGACGCCATCCACCGCCGAAGAACCGATCGAAGGCCTTCCCGAAGGCTGGGGCGTGGGGTTTTCCGCACGGATCGCCTTCGGCATCGCCATCGCTTTCTCCGCCTTCCAGCTTTTCACCGCCGCCTATGGCGTCCTGCCCAGCCAGGTCATCCGGGCCATGCATGTCGGCTTCCTGCTGCTGCTCGGCTTCGGGCTGATCGCCAATTTGCGGGCCAAAAGCCCAGCGGCGAAAGGCTGGTTCTGGCTCCTGGGTATCCTCGGCTTCGCCACCGGCCTCTACAACTGGATCGAATATGTGCCGCTGCTGCATCGCAGCGGCTTTCTGACCACGCCCGACGTGATCATCGGCACGCTGCTGATCGTGCTGGTGTTCGAGGCGTCGCGGCAACTGATGGGGCTGCCGCTCACCATCATGTGCGGCCTGTTCCTCGCCTACTGCTTCTTCGGCCAGTACCTGCCGGGTCCGCTCGTGCATCGCGGCTACGATTTCGTGCAGATCGTCGACTATTTCGCCTATGGCACCGAGGGCATTTTCGGCACGCCGGTCTATGTGTCGGCGGCTTACATCTTCATTTTCGTGGTGTTTGCCGCCTTCCTCGAACGGGCGGGCATGATCGCGCTGTTCAACGATGTGGCGCTCGGCCTCGTCGGCGCGTGGCGCGGCGGGCCGGCGCAGGTCTGCGTGCTTTCCTCGGCGCTGATGGGAACGATTTCCGGCTCGGGCGTCGCCAATGTGGTGGCCAGCGGCCAGTTCACCATCCCGCTGATGAAACGTTTCGGTTTTCGCGCCGCCTTCGCCGGCGGGGTCGAGGCGACGTCGTCGATGGGCGGCCAGATCATGCCGCCGGTGATGGGCGCCGTCGCCTTCATCATGGCCGAGACGCTGAACATTCCCTATGCGGAAGTGGTCAAGGCGGCGATCATTCCGGCAATCCTCTATTTCGGCGCCTGCTTCTGGCAGGTCTATCTGGAGGCCGGAAAGGCCGGGCTGCGCGGCATGAACAAGGCCGAACTGCCGAATCCATGGGATGCGATAAAGCAGCATTGGCCGTTGGTGCTGCCGCTGGCCGCGCTGGTCTATCTGCTGTTTGCCGGCTACACGCCGATCTTCGCCGGCACGATGGGGCTGGCGCTGACCGTCGTGCTCATCCTTGGCACGCCGCTTGCGGCGCTGATCGGGCCCGTCGCCTTCCGCATCGTGTTCTGGATCGCGCTCGGACTTGCGGCGGCAGCCTTCATGCGCTTCGGCGTCAATGTGCTGGCGCTGGTCATCGGGGCGCTGGTCGCGGCCTGCTTGGCCTTCAAGGGCGGGCGGGAAACGCTGGCGATCTGCCGCGACTCGCTTGCGGAGGGGGCCAAGAATGCGCTGCCGGTCGGCATTGCCTGCGCCATCGTCGGCATCGTCATCGGCACGCTGACGCTGACCGGCATCGCCTCGACGCTGATTGGCGCGATCATTGCCATCGGCAAGGACAATCTGTTCCTGTCGCTGGTTCTGACCATGGTCACATGCCTGATCCTTGGCATGGGTATCCCGACCATTCCCAACTACATCATCACCTCGTCGCTGGCTGGGCCGGCGCTGCTCGAACTCGGCGTGCCGCTGATCGTCAGCCACATGTTCGTGTTCTATTTCGGCATCATGGCGGACCTGACCCCGCCCGTGGCGCTGGCCGCCTTCGCCGCCGCGCCGATGGCGAAGGTCTCGGGCCAGAAGATCGGCTGGGAGGCGACGAAACTTGCGATGGCGGGTTATGTCGTGCCGTTCATGGCGGTCTACACGCCGGCGCTGATGCTGCAGGAGCCGGGGCCGATGGCGGCCGCCTTCGGCTACCCGGTCGAGGTCGCGTATATCGTTTTCAAGGCTTGTATCGGCATCGGCCTGTGGGGAGCAGCCGTCGTCGGCTTCCTGTTCGGAAGGCTGGCCATATGGGAACGGCTGGTGGCCTTCGGTGCAGGATTGCTGCTGGTGCTCGGCCTGCCGCTCACCGACGAGACCGGTTTCGCGCTGGCGGCGCTGCTGGTAGCGCAGCACTGGTGGCGTGGGCGAGAGACGGTTTGGCCATGACCAAGGTTGCCCCCTTTGCGGATTGTCGAGCCTGACCGTGATGCTCTGCCTCCTCGCGGCCGGCAAGACGACTGTGCTTGCTGCCTCCGCCTTCACCCTGTCGTGGACGCATTCGGTGGAGAAGACTCGCTGGGAGGAGGACTGGCGGGTGACGCCCGCCGGCCTGGAGATCGTCGAAGCGCGCGTAAAAGGCTCGGGTGCCGGCATGGAGCCACCCGCCGATGCGGTGTTGAAGGATGGCTGGTGGGTCTATGCGCCGAAACTGCCGCCGCGCGACCGGATCGTGCTCGCCGCCTCCGGCGCCACGCCTTCGGGCTGGACATTGTGCACCGCGGCAGGCTGCCGGGAACTCGGCGCGGCGGCGGGCAGCGCTATCGAGATTTCCGCCTGCAATGGTTCACCGGGTGCCTCGAAATAGAATCCGGAAAGTACGCTAACGCATTGTTGTTTATTTGTTTTCGTTCGTCGGTGCGGCTTGGCATCAGGTGCCGGAAACCGGTGCCAGCCAGCCGCGATAGCGCACCACCAGGCCGGCCAGCGGGAGAGAGATGCCGACATCGAAACGGAAGCGGCCGTCCTCGACATATTCGGCGGTCTCGCTTCTTGGCATCAGCGCCTTCGGCATTGGTATGCCCAGAAAACACCAGCTTTCAACCGGCCAGGTCACGCGGCCATCCGTCGTGGAAAGTTGCAGCCGGAAGCTGAACGGGCCGAAGCGTTCGGTCAGGCGGCCGGGCGGATAGTCGGGTTTTCGCGACAGGTGCGACACGAAGGGTTTTCCGTCGAAGCGCCGTGTCCAGCGCTCGCCGCGGGCGGTCTTTTCCTTGAAGACCTCCACCGCCACTTTCCGGGTTTCGGCGGGAAAGCCGAACGTCCAACCGGCCAACCTCGACAGAAGACCCTTGCCGCGCTCGACCGAGGCTTCCCCGGCGAAGGTATCGCAATCGTAAATCTCGGCCAGCCGCCGCCATTCTACCGGCAGGCAAGCAAGGTCCCTGGACAGAACCTGTTCCAGCAACGGCGTTGCCGGCCTTTCGTCCATGCCGAAGCGGAAGACAAAGCCGGCAAGTCCTGCTTCGATTTCCGCAAGTGACAGCACCCCGACTGCGGGCCGCGCGCCAGGCGCTGGTCCGTCCGCCGCAAGCAGCCGTTTCGCCAGAAGTAGCGCCGGTGTCGGCGGGATTTCCGGCCCGTCGCCGGATTCGGCAATCAGCGTCCAGGTCCGCTCCACGGCGTTGCCATCTTGGTCGCGGCCGGCGGCGCGGGCGATCATGCCGCCACGGTCCGAGCCGAAGCGTTCCAGCCTGTCGGCCATCCATTTCAGGGCAGGCGCCAACGGCGACAGGGATTTCAACCATCGCCAGCGCACGGGCAAGGCGAGCGCCCACAGGCCAAGATGCAGAATCTTTAGCTCCAGCCCGGCTTCGAAGCTGACCGTGCGCGCGCCGTAGCGGTCGCGAAACAGCAGCAGGTCCGGTGCGCCGATCGGGCTGGCAAGCCGCCCTCGCAACGGTGCCGCGCCATCCACGACAAGATCGCGGCGGGAGACTCTGCCCCACGCCGCGATGTCCTCCCATCGCCCGCCGCGCAGGGCGGCCACCGGCCGGCCCGCCTGGCCGACGATGGCCTGCACCACCGAAAGTCCGCGCGGCGCCCGGTTGCCGGGCAGGATCGCCGAATAGACGGGGCCGACGGAGATCATGCCCTCGGTCAACCGGTCAAGCGCGGCGGAGGAAATCGTCGGCACGCTGCTGGCGCCCGAGATGACGGCTACGCCGGCCGCCTTGGCGGCATCGTCCAGCGCGTCGATACCGGCTACGAAGAGGCCGTCGTCGGCGAGGTCCAGATAGTGCGCGCCAGTGGCAACTGCTGCTCGCGCGACGCGATAGGGATCTTCGCCATAGGCCTGGAATGGGCCGGCGGCGTCGATCACGATCGTCGGCCGCAGTTCCGCGAAGATCGCCGTGAGGTCGGCGTCACGATCCAGTTGCAGCGGCGTCCCACCACGTCTGCCGCAATGCGCCCGCGCCTTGCCAATCGATCGGCCGGCAACCAGAATTTCCGCGTCGGTTTCCTGGACCAACCGTCCGACGAGGCGGCCACCGAACACCCCGTAGCCGCCGAGCACCAGGATTTTAGCCAATCAACCGGCTCCGCAAGGCAGGCGAGGGGATGTCGCAGGTGTCGCGCTTGCCGAACAGCGCGTAGCGATTTTTGGCGATGCGGTCGTAGAGCCAGCCGCGCAGCGTCGGCGGTAGAACCAGCAGCATCGACGCGGCCCGCCAAGGCCAGCCGAGTTCGCGCATGACGGCGACAAAGCTCTCTATGCGCATGTAGCCGACGCCGTCGATCAGGACGAGATTGGTCTCGTAGACGTCGGTCGGCAGGCCGAAATGCCGGAACAGGGCTTCGCCCAGCGGCGACTGCGCGGTGACGAAACGGAAGCGGTTGCGGCGGTCAAGCCGCGTCACCAGACGCGCAAAACCGGAGCACAGGACGCAGACGCCGTCGAAGACAATCAGCGGCCGGTCACGAAGGTCCGGCGGCAGGATGTCGTCCAGATTTTTGTCGGCAGGCATGTCGGATTTTCGCATGATGCTTCGTCATCAAGGTAGCGACGTTTGTATTGCCCGCAAGGCGCGTCGACGCCGCAGCCCGACCCTCTCGAGCCCGCGCGAGAGCGCAGGCGGGCACGTTGTGAGGATTGTCCGGGCCAATCTGTTTGGGAGGAGCGCTTGGCCAAGACCGATTACAAATCCGTGGACGAATATATCGCCGCGCAGCCGGAGGCGGCGCAAGGCGTGCTGAAGCAGGTCCGCGAAAGCATCCGCAAGGCGCTGCCGGGGGCCGAGGAGGTGATTTCGTACCAGATCCCCGCCTACAAGACGAAAGCCGGCAGGCCGATCTATTTCTCGGGGTGGAAAAAGCACTATTCGCTCTATCCGGCGACCGGGCCTCTCGTCGCGGCATTCAAGCACGAACTTGCAGTCTATGAGGTGGAGAAGGGAACGATCCGTTTCCCGCTTTCGGCGCCCGTGCCGGAAGACCTGATCGGACGCATGGCGTTGTTTCGCGCCAAGGAAGTCGAGGAAGAGGCGAAGACCAAAGCTGCGGCGGCTGCGGCGAAGAAGAAACGCTGAGGCTGGTTCAGGCAGCCCGGTTCAGCAGGTTGCGGACACGCCCATCCCCGGCGCGCCCGCCAATTCTGTTCGCCTTCAGTGGAAGGAGGCGCGGGCGGCCATCGACAGCGTGCCGCGGCGGCGCGCGCAGGCCGGTCCCGGTCCGCGCATGTAGTGCCGCTCCGGCCTGTAGGTCGGTGCGATGAATTCGCGAATAGCGAAGGCGTAAGTCGAAAGACTTGTCCAGAACGTCATTTTCTTAGATCCCTGTCCCTCGGATGTCCCGTCCGATTGGGGAGACATCTTAGCCGGCACTTCTGAATCCTCCGTGAACGACATGTTAATCTCGTGCCGAAAACCCGTTGCATCGTGGCAAAAAGTCGGTTTTGACGCGGTCTTTTGACGGCTTGTGACCGTTTTTGCCTTGGTGTGACTTTCACACCACATGGTTTCCTGCCGATGCCGCCGTTACGGGCTCAGGTTTCCGGGTCGTTACGAAACACCGCAGGCGCGGCTACAAAGAAATCGGCGGGCGGCAGGAACCGCCGTTTGTCCAGCACGTTGCGGGATCAACCGGCGCCGCCGGCCAGGCCAGGTGCGGCGAGGGCACCTCCTGACCGTTTCATCACAATCCGAAACAGGAAGGGACAAGAGCCATGGGCTTTTTCTCCAAGGACATCAAGACACTCGACGACCTCTTCGTGCACACGTTGCGCGACATCTATTACGCTGAAAAGCAGATCGAGAAGGCGCTGCCGAAGATGATCGACAAGGCGACCAATCCGA
The DNA here is from genome assembly GCF_044326205.1 of Mesorhizobium sp. IMUNJ 23232. Classification (NCBI taxonomy): domain Bacteria; kingdom Pseudomonadati; phylum Pseudomonadota; class Alphaproteobacteria; order Hyphomicrobiales; family Phyllobacteriaceae; genus Mesorhizobium; species Mesorhizobium sp. IMUNJ 23232. The sequence goes on along the minus strand of NZ_JBIRCY010000002.1, from coordinate 38,644 downwards.
ACCTCAAGGCCGGCTTCGAGAAACACCTGAAGGAAACGGAAGGTCATATTGCGCGGGTCGAGGAAGTGTTCGAACTGCATGGCGTCAAGGCCAAGCAGGTGAACTGCCCGGCGATCGACGGCATTCTGGAGGAAGCTGACGAACTGGCCGGCGACATCGCCGACAAGAAGGTGCTGGACGCCGGGTTGATCGCCGCCGCGCAGGCCGTGGAGCACTACGAGATCACGCGCTACGGCACGCTGATCGCCTGGGCCAAGGAACTCGGCCGTTCGGACTGCGCGGCGGTGCTCGCCAAGAACCTCAAGGAAGAGGAAGCAACCGACAAGAAGCTCACGCAGATGGCCGAAAGCAGCGTGAACCTGCAGGCTGCCGAGTAGCGCGGCCAAAGCCTATCCGACACAATCGGGAAGGCCGGTGCGCGAGCGCCGGCCTTCTCTACGACAAAAAGGTCTTTTCGAACACCTTGCGCCCCGGCGGCGTAAATCGCACGACGCGGCTTTCCGGGTCGCGGCGCGCCCATTTTTCCGCAAGGATGCGGTCGAGGATGGCGGCGCCCAGCGCGCCGGCCAGATGCGAGCGGCGCACGCTCCAGTCGAGGCAGGCGCGGCAGACCGGTCGCCTTTTGCCGGGTAGATTTGAAAGATCGATACCGGAATCGGCAAAAAACACCGGCCCGGCGCTGCCCATCGCCACGTCCTCGCCTTCACGCTGGAGAATTCCGCGCGCGACAAAACCGTCAAGCATCGCGACCGCCTGGTCGCCGGCGAGATGGTCGTAGCAGACCCGCGCCTCACGCATCGAAGCGTCGCGCGGGCCTGGGCGGGCGCGTTTCGGGCCGGCCGCCTCGGCTACGCCCATGATGGATTCCAGCATGGCCGCGACCTGCGGCCCGGCGAGCCGGAAATAGCGGTGCCGGCCCTGGCTCGACTGTGTCAGCAATCCACCCTCGCCAAGTTTCGCCAGATGTGAACTCGCGGTCGGCAGGCCGACGCCGGCCTCCATTGCAAGCTCGCTGGCGGTGAGTGCGGCACCGCCCATCAGCGCCGTCAGCATGTTTGCTCGCGCCGGGTCTCCGACCAGGCTGGCGATGCGGGCAATGTCGGGTCCTTCGCGCATGGTTCGATCCTAGTCGAAGTATTCTGGTTGGCAATGGATAACCGGCCGGTATCGGCCCAGGGGGATGACCATGCGGACATATCCTGACAGCTTTTCCATTGCTTGCCGGCCAGTCTTCCGTTGGCGCACTCAGGCGTTGCCGATCAGCACGCCGGCACCGAACACAAGCGCCCCGCCCAGCACCACCTGCAGCGCTGCCCGCAGGAACGGCGTTTCCATGAAACGGTTCTGGATGAAGGCGATCGCCCAGAGTTCGATGAAGACCACGGCGGCCGCCACCGTCGTCGCCGTCCAGAAGTCGGGGATCAGGTAGGGCAGGGCGTGCCCCAGCCCGCCGATCGCCGTCATGATGCCCGACGACAGGCCGCGCGTGACTGGCGAGCCGCGCCCTGACAGTTTGCCGTCGTCATGCGCGGCTTCGGTGAATCCCATGGAAATGCCGGCGCCGACCGAAGCCGACAGCCCGACCAGAAAAGTCTGCCAGGTGTCGCCGGTGGCGAAGGCGGCGGCGAAGATCGGCGCCAGCGTGGAGACCGAACCGTCCATCAGGCCGGCCAGGCCCGGTTGCACATAGGTGAGGATGAATTTTCGCCGCTCGTCCGCCTGTTCCTGTTTGCGTACGGCCTCGGGCAGATGCGCGCCGCCGAGGCGGCGGGCAAGCGATTCATGGCCCGTTTCCGCTGCCGCCAGGTCGCCCAGCAGTTTTCGCGTGCCGGCGTCCTGAGTGCGTTTCGCGGCCTCCTCGTAGAAGAGCCGCGCCGAATGCTCCATGCGCTCGGCCTGCACGCGGACCGTTTCGAGGCCGAGCGGGCGCATCAGCCAGTCGGGCCTGCGGTCATAGTAGCCGCTCACATGCTCGCGGCGGATCAGCGGGATGCGCTCGCCGAAGCGTTTTCGATGCAGGTCGATCAGCACGCCGCGATGCCGGTCCTCCTCGTCGGCCATGTCGTCGAAAACGGCGGCCGAGTTCGGATAGGCGTCGCGCAGTCCGTCGGCATAGGCGCGATAGATTCGCCCGTCGTCCTCCTCCGACGAGATGGCCAGCGCCAGCACCTCCTGCTCGCTCAGCGACGAGAAGGGCCGGCGGCCAAAACCGAACACGCGCGAAAGCATGCAAATGCACTCCAGTTTAGAATAATTCTAAACTATGGGAAGAGAAGATGTCGATCAAGAATTTCCGGCGGTGTTCGGGCACCCCTTTTTATAGCGAAACGCTTGCCTATATTGGCGAAGGTTCACCTATAGAAAGGACCGCCTGATGGCCGCCGGCAGACAGCCCCTCGACACCAAACCCATCCTTGAATTGATCACCTCCATCGAAGCCGACCTGCTGCGGCTCAGGGCGATGCTGGAGGTTCCGCCGGAGGAGTTCGATCCGGCCAATCCGCACAACAAGACGGCGGAGGGCAAGCTGACGCCGGAAGGCGTCGCCTGCTGCTACCGGATGTTCGACGAGGGCCAGAGCCGCTATTCGGTGGCGCGCGCCATGAAGATCTCCTTCGCCGCGGCCACGCACCGCTTCAAGGCGTGGCGCGAGGCGGGCGGCGCCAAGCGCACAATGTCGCTGATGGGGTGAGGAGCGGTCGGCCGAAGGCCGAGAAAAAGCCAATGATTTGGCTTTTCGAGCGACGAACGCCCGTAGCGAAAGCGAAGGGCAGGAGCGGCCGGCGGAAGCGCCATGCTACGCCAAAAAATCCGCCCTGTGCGGCGTGAAGGAATCGATCAGTCGTCCGGCTTCCAGAGCTTTCACACCGTGCACCACATTCGACGGCGCGATGAAACTGTCGCCGGCCGACAACGTCTCAGTCTTACCGCCGACCGTCACCTCGAAACGGCCTTCGGCGACATAGCTCGCCTGCACATGCGGGTGCGAATGCAGCACGCCGATGCCGCCCTTCTCGAAGGCGAACTCCACCATCATCAGTTCGTCGGTGTGGAGAACGACCCGGCGGCGGTTGCCGTCCGGCGTCGCCGTCCATTCGCCATCCGTGCTTCGCGCGAAAATCCGGGTCTCGGTCATCCGAAAATCCTTATCTTGCCAGCCAGCCGCCATCCACAGGGATCACGGCGCCGTGCATGTATTTGGAGGCCGGCGCCAGCAGGAACACTGCTGCGTCGCCGATGTCGTCCGGCTCGGCCCAGCGGCCGGCCGGGATGCGGGCGAGGATCGCGGTGCTGCGGTCCGGATCGTTGCGCAGCGCCTCGGTGTTGTTGGTGACAACATAGCCCGGCGCGATGGCGTTGACATTGATGCCCTTGGCCGCCCATTCGCAGGCGAGCAGCTTTGTCAGCCCAGCGACGCCATGTTTCGACGCCGTGTAGGAGGCGATACGGATGCCGCCCTGGAAGGACAGGACCGAGCCGATGTTGACGATATTGCCCTTTCGGCCGTCGCCAAGGACATGGCGGCCGAACGCCTGGCAGAGCAGGAAGGTCGTCTTCAGATTGACGTCCATTACCTCGTCCCAGTCGGCGACGCTGAAATCGACCGCGTCGGCTCGGCGGATGATGCCGGCATTGTTGACCAGCCCATCGATCGGGCCGGCGTCTTTGCAGGTGTCGACAAACATTGCCTGCACGGCGGACGTATCGCCGAGATCACAATGAACGGGGTGGAACGCGCTGCCCTCGGCGGCGACCAGCCGGGCGGTCTCGTCCATCGACGAGCGGCCGACGCCGATCACCGATCCTCCGGCGCGCGCCACCGACACGCAAATGCCCTGTCCGATGCCGGTGTTGGCGCCGGTAACCATGATGCGCTTGCCGGCCAGGCTGAAGGCCGCGTTCATCGCATCGATCCCAGCGGCACAGGGTCGACGTCGGTGTAGTCGACATTGTCGCCGGCCATGGCCCAGATGAAGGCATAGTTGGCGGTGCCGCAGCCGGAATGGATCGACCAGACCGGCGACAGAACCGCTTCCTCGTTGGCCATGACGACGTGCCGGGTTTCCGCCGGCTCGCCCATGAAATGGAAGACACGCGCCGTTTCGGCGAGATCGAAATAGAGATAGGCCTCCATGCGCCGGTCGTGCACATGCGCCGGCATGGTGTTCCAGACGGAACCCTTGGCGAGTTGCGTCATGCCGACGACGATCTGGCAGGTTTCGATGGTCGTCGTGAACTGGAAGATGGAGCGCTCGTTGGAGGTTTCCTGGCTGCCAAGGTCGAGGCGCTTCGCGTTCGCGATGGTGAGCAGCTTTGTCGGATAGGTTTTGTGGGCAGGTGCCGAGAGCAGGTAGAACTTCGCTGGGGCTTTCGCATCATCCGACGTGAACGAAACCGTCTCGCCCATGCCGACATAGATCATGTCGCGCGTGCCGAGATCAAAAGTGCCGCTTCCGGTGATGGCCTTGCCCGGCCCGCCGATATTGACCGCGACAAGTTCACGGCGCTCGAGAAAGCTTTTGGTGCCGGTCGGCTTGATTGCTTCAAGAGCGAGCGGCTTGCCGGCGGGCATCGCGCCGCCGACAACCATCCGGTCGTAATGCGTGTAGGTGAGGTTGACGCGGCCCGGCTCGAACAGCCCGCCAATGTGGAAGTTGGAGCGCAGTTCCTCGGTGCCCATGCGGGCCGCCGCCGCCGGGTCGATGGAATGGCGCGTGGAGTAGCTGATGTGACTGTCGGTCATGCCTGTCCCTGAGTATTCGCACGCCAGTCAAGGCGCCGTCCGGCCAAAACTGTAATCGGCTTGCTGGTCGCTCAGTCGCGCACGGTAGCGCTGCTGGCTGGCGGAGAGGTGCATGCGCATGGCGGTGCGCGCCGCGTCGGGGTCGCCCGAGGAGATCGCCCGCAGGATGGCGAGATGCTCCTGCTGGAGGCCCTCCTGGTATTCGCGGGTCAGGACCGAATCCGTGCCCCAGGGCGAGGTCACGTCGCAAGGGATGGCGCGGGTGCCCAGCGCTTCCAGCACATCGACATAGAAGGGATTGTTGGTGGCGGCGGCGATGGCGCGGTGGAAGGCGAAGTCGGATTTTCCTGTCGCCTCGCCAACAGTGATCAGCCGGTCGAACTCGAAAAAAGCTTCCTGGATTTCCGCCAGTTGCGCACCGTTGCGTCGGATGGAGGCAAGTGCGGCGCTCTCGATCTCGATTCCGAGGCGCACTTCCAGCACGTTCAAGGCATGTGAGATCTTGTTGCCGATCTCCAAAGTCAGCGAACTGAAGGCCTGCGCCGGCCGTTCGCGCACGAAGACGCCGGCGCCCTGGCGCGGCTCGACCAGCCCGTCGGCGGCAAGCGTGGCGATCGCCTCGCGGATCACCGTGCGGCTGACGCCGAAAGCTTCGGTCATCTGCGTCTCAGTCGGCAGTTTTTGGCCGACCGGGAACTCACCCGACAGAACCTGCGCGCGCAGCGCCGAGACGACTCGTTCGGAAAGCTTCGGTCTCCGCTCGATGCGCATGTCGGCTGTGAAGTCGGCGGCCATCCTCGCCTCTCACCGGAATGCGTTCGGCAGCCAGAGCGACAGCGCCGGGATGTAGGTCACCAGCATCAGCACGACGACGCCGGCGCCGTAGAACGGCCAGATCGAGCGCATCGCTTCCCACACCGATATCTTGCCGACGGCGCAGGCGACGAACTGGACGCCCCCGACCGGCGGGGTGTTCAGCCCGATGCCATAGTTCAGGATCATGATGACGCCGAAATGCACGGGATCGATGCCATAGGCCGAGACGATCGGCAGGAAGATCGGCGTGGTGATGATGATGGTCGGCCCCATGTCCATGAAAGTGCCGAGCAGCAGCATTATCAGGTTGAGCAGCAGCAGGATGATGATCGGGTTTTCCGAGATCGTCTGCATCCAGGCCACCAGCGTGGCGGGCACTTTCAGGAAGGCCATCAGCCAGGAAAAGGCGGCGGCTGTACCAATGATCAGCAGCACCATCGCCGTCGTGCGCACTGCCCCCATCGTGGCGTGGACGAAGTCGCTCCAGCTCATCTGGCGGTAGACGGTGAGCGTGACCAGCAGCGCGTAGAGCACGGCGACGCACGAACTCTCGGTCGCGGTGAAGATGCCGGAGCGGACGCCGCCGAAGATGATGGCGATGAGGAGCAGGCCCGGCGTGGCGACCGCGAAGAGATAGACGATCGCGCCGAAGCCCGGGAACGGCTCGGTCGGATAACCTCTGCGACGGGCTACGAAATAGGCCGTGACCATCAGCGACGCAGCGAGGAGAAGGCCCGGGATGATGCCTGCCGTGAACAGGTCGGCGATCGAAATCTTCCCGCCGGCCGAGATGGAATAGATGATCATGTTGTGCGAGGGCGGCAGCAGCAGCGCGATGAGCGCCGCCATCGAGGTGACGTTGACCGCATAGTCGGCGCCGTAGCCGCGGGCCTTCATCTGCGGGATCATCAGGCCGCCGACAGCAGCGGCTTCCGCGACCGCCGAACCGGAAATGCCGCCGAACAGCGTCGCGGTGACGATGTTCACCTGACCGAGGCCGCCGCGGATATGGCCGACCAGGGAGGCCGCGAAGGCGACAATGCGCTGTGCGATGCCGCCGCGCACCATCAGGTCGCCCGAATAGATGAAGAACGGGATGGCAAGGAGCGAGAACACGCTCATGCCGGAATTGAGCTGCTGGAATACGACCAGCGGCGGCAGGCCCATATAGAGCACGGTGGCCAGGCTGGCGACGCCGAGGCAGAAGGCGATCGGCGTGCCGATCAGCATCAGCAGCGTGAAGACGCCGAAGAGGATCCACAGTTCCATCGTCAGTTCCTCTTGGCGAGTTCGGCCGCGTCGCGGCGCACTTCCTCGACGTTTTCCAGCTCGACGGCGATCTCTGGCGGCGGCATCTCGTCAAGGATCTCGTCGATCGGCGCACCGCGCAGGCGCAACACCACACGCTCCAGCGCGAACAGCGAAACCAGTGTGCCGCCGGCCACGACCGGGACGTAGTCCCAGCCGCCGGAAATATGCAGGGCGGGCATGACGGTATCCCAGGTCAGGCCGACCAGCTTGCCGCCGTACCAGATCATGCCGATGCCGAAGGCGAGCACGACGAGGTCGGAAATCATGCGCAGCCACTTCTTCGCCGCCGGCGGCAGCACGTAGAGCAGCACGTCGAAGCCCATGTGATTGTTCTCGCGCACGCCGACGGCGGCGCCAAGGAAGATGAACCAGCTCATCAGCATGACGGCGCCGGGCTCGGTCCAGCTCGGCGAATCGTTGAGCACGTATCGGCAGTAGACCTGGTAGGCGACGGTGAACGTCATCACCACCAGGCCGATGCCGGCTAGATAGAGCGCCGCCGTGTTGAGGCGGGAGAGGATGGGGACGCCGGTGCGTAGATCGGTGGTCATTGGATGTTCCTGCGGCGCCCTCACCCTCCCTTGTTGGGAGGATCGGCGCGCGATTGGAGCAACGCGAAAATCGAGAGCCAGGGTGGGGGTAACCTGGCGGTCAGACCCCCGCCCCGATCCGCTTTGCGGATCGACCCTCCCCGCAAGGGGGAGGGTAACCCGGGCTACTGCACCGCCTGCACGTCGGCGACCATCTTCTTCAACACTTCGTCGGTGATGTGCTTCTCGTAGACGGGTTTCATGGCGTCGATAAAACCTTGCTTCTCCGGCGTGGTGATCTGGGCGCCCGCCGCCTCGACGACCTTGCGCGATTCCGCGACCTTGGCGGCCCACAGTTCACGCTGCTTGGCGACGCTGTCCTTGGCGGCCTGCTTGAAGATTTCCTGGTCTTCCGGAGTCAAGGCGTCGAAGGCGGCCTTGTTCATCACAAACACTTCCGGGAGGATAGTGTGCTCGTCGAGCGAATAGTTCTTCGCTACCTCGAAATGCTTGGCGGTGTCGTAGCTCGGAAAATTGTTTTCCGCACCGTCGATGACGCCGGTCTCGATCGCCGAATAGACCTCGCCGTAAGGCATCGGGGTCGCGTTGGCGCCGAGGGCCGCGACCATGTCGACAAAAATGTCGGACTGGATGACGCGAAATTTCAGGCCCTTCATGTCGGCCACCGAACCGATCGGCTTGGTCTTGTTGTAGAAGGAGCGCGCGCCGGCGTCATAGAAGGCGAGCACCACCAGGCCGGCCGGCTCGAAAGCTGCCTTGATCTGGTCGCCGATCGCACCGTCCATGACCTTGTGCATGTGGTCTTCCGAGCGGAAGATGTAGGGCAGGGCGGGAACGATGGTTTCCTTCACCGTGCCGTTGAACGGCGCCATTGAGATGCGGTTCAGCTCGATCACCCCGGAGCGGACCTGTTCGATCGTGTCCTTCTCCTGGCCGAGTTGCGCGGAGTGGTAGACCTCGACGGCATAGCGGCCGCCGGTGCGTTCCTTCACCAGGTCGCCGAAATATTTGACGCCCTCGACGGTCGGATAGCCGTCCGGATGGGTGTCGGACGATTTCAGCACCGTTTGGGCGCCGGCCGACCCGACCATGAAGACCGCGGCGACGCTCGCGGCGGCAAGAAGTTTCGAAAAATGCAGCATGTTCTCCTCCCTTTTTGTTGGTCCCAATGACCCTTCAAAGCCGATACGCTCTTTTCGCCAGCGTATGGGCAAGCTCCGTTGCCAGTTCGTAGGCCTCTTCTTCCCGCAGCCGGTGCTCAGCCACCAGGCGTGCGAGGAATGCACAGTCGACCCGCCGCGCGATGTCGTGGCGCGCCGGAATCGACGGGAAGGCGCGGGTGTCGTCGTTGAAACCCACCGTGTTGTAGAAACCGGCAGTCTCCGTCGTCATCTCGCGGAAGCGGCGCATGCCTTCCGGGCTGTCGTGGAACCACCAGGCGGGGCCGAGCCGCAGCGCCGGGTAGACTCCCGCCAGCGGCGCCAACTCGCGCGCATAGCTGGTCTCGTCCAATGTGAAGGCGATGACGGTCAGGTTGGGCTCCAGCCCGACCGCGTCGAGCAGCGGCCGCAGCGCCGCGACATAGTCCGTATGGGTCGGGATATCGAAACCCTTGTCGCGGCCGAAGCGCGCCATCATCGCGGCCGAGTGGTTGCGCGTCGCGCCCGGATGGATCTGCATGACCAGCCCGTCGTCCAGGCTCATCCTGGCCATCTCGGTCAGCATCTGGGCACGGAACAGGCGGCGCTCGCGCTCGTCGGTCGAGCCGCGGCGGATGCGGTTGAACAGCTCTTCCGCCGCCGCGTCGGACAGGTTCGCAGTCTCGGCGGAGGGGTGGCCATGGTCGCTCGAGGTCGCGCCGTAAGTCTTGAAGAAGGCGCGGCGCGTGCGGTGGGCGTCGAGATAACCTCTCCACAGGCCGGTATCGCAGCCGGTGATGTCGGCAAGCTTATCGAGATTGTCGGAAAAACCCTCGAAATCCGGATCGATCACTGCGTCCGGCCGATAGGCGGTGACGACGCGGCCAGTCCAGCCGCTGTCGCGGATGATCTGGTGCCAGCGCAGATCGTCCAGCGCGCCCTCGGTTGTGGCGATCGCCTCGATGTTGAAGCGCTCGAACAGCGCGCGGGGACGATACTCTTCCGTGGCTAGTTTTTCGGCGATGACGTCATAGGCGACGTCGGCCGTAGCGGCGGTCAGCGGCTCGTCGACGCCGAACAGGTGGGACAGAACGTAGTCCATCCACAGCCGGGTCGGGGTGCCGCGGAAGAGAAAATAGTTTTCGGCGAACAGGCGCCAGATTTTTCGCCCGTCGATCTCGACCGGCGCGCCGTCGAGGCGCGGCACACCGAGGCTTTCCAGCGAAATGCCCTGGCTGAACAGCATGCGGAAGATGTAGTGGTCGGGGACGATCAGCAGCCGCGCCGGATCGGGGAACGGCTCGTTGAGCGCATACCAGCGCGGATCGGTATGCCCGTGCGGGCTGACGATCGGCAGGTCCTTCACCGTGGCGTAGAGGCCGCGCGCGATGGACCGAACGCCCGGCTCGCTCGGGAACAGCAGATCGGGGTCGATCAGTGCATTCATGCGGGTAGCGCCGCTCCTCCTTCGGCCGATCATGGCTAGGGCCGGATAGAGATAATGTCAACATACAAAAATCATAAGGTTGTATGATGACTTCTGTTGCATCGGTGCGGGGCGTCGTGGCATAGGAGAGCGGGAGGGAGCCGGTGGCCACTTTGCATGTTGTATTCTGCGCTGGCGGTGCGGAATTGAGCTGTATGCAGTCGCCGACCTTCGGACGCTGCAGGGAGGATAGATAAAGATGGCTGCAGGCCAAAGGCTCGGCCCGGCAACTTTGCCAACAATCCGTGCGGCGACGGTGCCGGGCTATGACCGCTCGGCGGTCACCGAAGGCATCGTGCATCTCGGCGTCGGCGCCTTCCATCGCGCGCATCAGGCCGTCTATGTCGACGATTGCCTTGGCGCCGGCGAGCGCGACTGGGGCATTACCGGCGTCTCCCTGCGTAGTCCCGACACGCGCGACGCGCTGGCTCCTCAAGACGGGCTCTACACGATTGCGGTGCGCAGCGGCGAGGGCGATGCGCTGCGCGTCATCGGGTCGATGAAATCCCTGCTGGTCGCGCCGGAAGATCCCGGAGCGGTCCTTGCCCGATTGGCCGATCCGCGCGTGCGCATCGTCACGCTGACGGTCACCGAAAAGGCCTATCTGCGCGGCGCTGACGGCAATCTCGATGCCGGCCATGCCGACGTTGTCTGGGACGTCGCCAATCCGGATCGGCCGCGCACGGTGTTCGGCTTCCTGGCCGGTGCGATGGCGCGACGCCGCGCTGCCGGCGTTCCGCCCTTCACCGTGCTCTGCTGCGACAACCTTCCCGCCAATGGCGAGACGGTGCGCCGGCTGATGCTGCAATTCGCCGGGCTTGCCGGTGGCGATCTCGCCGCGTTCATTGAGAACGAAGTGGCATTCCCCTCGACCATGGTCGACCGCATCGTGCCGGCGACGACCGATGCCGACCGCGAGCGCGTTTCCGAGACGCTCGGCGCGAAGGACGCATGGCCGGTGATGACCGAGCCCTTCATGCAGTGGGTGGTGGAAGAGAACTTCCCGACGGGCCGGCCGCGCTGGGAAAAATTCGGCGTGACCATGGTGAAGGACGTGGCGCCATTCGAGGACATGAAGCTCAGGCTGCTCAACGGCGCCCATTCCGGCATCGCCTATCTCGGCCTGCTCACCGGCCACCCGACCGTGGCGGATTCGTTCGGCGATCCGCTCATCCGCGGTTTCGTCGAACGCTACTGGCGGGAGGTGATCCCGACCCTGCCGAAGGATGCGGGCCTCGATACGGATGCCTATACAGCCGCGCTGGCCGAACGCTTCTCCAGCCCGGCGCTGCGCCACCGCACCGCCCAGATCGCCATGGACGGCAGCCAGAAACTGCCGCAGCGCATCATCGCCTCGGCGCGCCTGCGGCTGAGGGAGGGCCAGTCGGTCACTCATCTGATGCTGGTCGCCGCCGCCTGGATCGCCGCCTGCCGGAAGCGCGGGCGCTCACTGCCTGCCGGCCATTTTACAGACCCGCTCGACGCGCGGCTCGCCGATATCTTTGCGAGCACTGGCGAGCCGGCCGAACTGGTCCACGCCGTGTTTGCGGCGGCCGGCTTCTCAGGCGGGGGCGGCGACGCGATGGAAGCAACCGCCACGCGGCATCTGACCACCATTTTTGAGAAGGGCGCGGCCGATGCGATCTCTGCCGCCGCCAAGCAGAGGGCATGACATGAAGCAGACCTGGCGCTGGTTCGGGCCGGACGACACCGTAAAACTCTCGCACGTGCGGCAGGCCGGCGCGACCGGCGTCGTCAGTGCGCTGCATCACCTCAATGACGGGCGCGCCTGGCCGGTCGACGAGATCCTCAAGCGCAAGGCGGAGATCGAGGCGGCCGGGCTGGACTGGCCGATCGTCGAGAGCATCGTGGTGCACGAGGACATCAAGACCCGCACCGGCCGCTGGCGCGACTATGTGGAAAACTACAAGGCGTCGATCCGCGCCGTGGCGTCGGCCGGTATCAAGGTGGTCTGCTACAATTTCATGGCGATCACCGACTGGACGCGCACCGACCTCGACTATCCGATGTGGCATGGCGGCACGGCGCTGCGTTTCGACATGGTCGAATTCTGCGCCTATGACGTGCTGGTCCTCAAGCGGCCTGGCGCGGAGGCCGATCATCCACCGGCGCGCATCGAGGCGGCTCGCCAGCGCCTGGCAAAAATGAGCGAGAGCCAGCTTGCGAAGCTGGAGCAGAATCTCATCGGCTGGGTGCCTGCCCGCGAGTTCATCTTCGACCGCGACAGCTTTCGCCGCGCGCTCGACCTCTACAAGGACGTTACGCGTGAAGGGCTGCGGGAGAACCTGTTCGCCTTCCTGCGCGAGATTGTGCCGGCGGCCGAGGAGGCCGGCGTCAAGATGGCGATCCATCCGGACGATCCGCCATTCCCGCTGTTCGGCCTGCCGCGCATCGTCACCTCGGCCCCGGATGCGCGCGCTCTGATTGCCGCAGCCAAGTCGCCGTCCAACGGCATCACGCTGTGCACCGGGTCCTACGGGGCCAATCCCGACAACGACCTCGTCGCCATGGCGAAGGAATTCGGACCCGACATCCATTTCGCGCATCTGCGCAACGTCACCAAGGAAGGTGATTTTTCCTTCCACGAGGCCGAGCATCTGGAGGGCGACACCGACATGGTGCGGGTGGTGGCGGCGCTGATGGCGGAAGAACGCCGGCGCAAGCAGCAAGGCCGCGCCGACTGGCAGATCCCGCTGCGGCCCGACCATGGCCACGCCATCGTTGACGACATCGGCAAGAAGGTGAACCCCGGCTATTCCTGCATCGGGCGGCTAAGAGGGCTGGCGGAGCTTCGCGGCATCATGCGCACGCTGGAAAACGTGCCTGCCGAGAACTGGCCGCGATGAAGCGCATCGCCGTCATCGGCCTCGGCATGGCGTCGGGGCCGCACGCGAAGAGTCTGCTGGACCTCAAGGACCGGGTCGCGGTGGCCGCCGCTTACAGCCCGACCGAGGCGCGGCGCAAAACCTTCGCCGAGGCTTGGGGTTTGCCGGTGAGCGCCGATCTCGATGCGATCTTCTCCGATTCGTCGATCGACGCGGTGATGGTGCTGACGCCGCCCAATTCGCATCTCGACCTCGTCGAGCGAGCGGCGGCCGCCGGCAAGCATGTGCTCTTGGAAAAGCCGCTCGACATCTCGATGCAGCGTTCCGAGCGGCTGGTTGCGGCTGCCGAGAATGCCGGCGTGAAGCTGGGGGTCGTGCTTCAGCACCGCTTTCGTCCGGTCTCGACGGTTCTCGCCGGCTTGATCGCGGAAGGCCGGCTCGGCGACCTCGTCAGCGCCTCGGCGAAACTCGCCAACTGGCGGCCGCAAAGCTACTATGACCAGCCGGGGCGCGGCACGAAAGCGCGCGACGGCGGCGGGGTGCTGCTGACCCAAGGCATCCACACGCTCGATCTGCTGATTTCGCTCGCCGGCCTGCCTGCCGACGTTTCGGCCTATGCAACCACCACGCCAGTGCACCGAATGGAGACCGAGGATCTCGCCGTCGGTGCCGTCCGCTATGGCAACGGCGCGCTGGGAACGATCCATGCGACCACGACAGCCTTTCCCGGCCTGCCCGACTCCATCGACCTGATCGGCACGAAGGGTACGGCGCGCATTGAGGGCACGAAACTTTATGCCGCCTTCCACGACGGCTTGGATCTGGAGCATGACGATGGCGAGCCTGGCGGCGGGGCCGGCGCCGATCCCATGGCCTTCCCCCATCATCACCATCGCGCCGTGCTGGAGGATTTCCTCGACGCCATCGAGGCCGATGATCCGGCGCGGCAGCCGAAGGTCAGCGGGCGGGAGGCGCTGAAGGTGCATCGTCTCATAGACGCTCTGCTGCGCGCGGCCGAGAGCGGAAAGCGCGAGCACGTCTGAGCGCCCGGCGTTGCCTGCCGACCATCCCCGACCTGTGGCCGAACCGTTCCAAATCGGAGGGATGGCGGCGTCGGGCCCAGTGGCGCCATGCATTTTGCCAGACACGGCAATTTCATTCTCGCACGGATTTCGGTACGGATTGGCATTGCGGCGCCAAGGGAGGAAGCGGATGATACCAGTCAATCCAATGGCCGATGCATCGCGGCAGACGGCCCTCCCGCCGGATATGGATTTTCGGTAGTCCAGGCCATGCCGTCGCTCAGCCTGCGCATCAATCTCGACCCGGACGGGCGCATCGGCCCGGGCAAGATCGAATTGCTCGAACATATCGCCGCCTTCGGTTCGATCTCGGCGGCGGCGCGGCGCATGGACATGTCCTACAAACACGCCTGGGACCTGGTCGAGGAACTGAACCAGTTGTTCGGCAAACCGGTGGTGGCGGCACAGACAGGCGGCAAACGAGGCGGCGGCGCGCAGCTCACGCCGGTCGGGCTGGCCGTCGTCGCGCGATTCCGCGCCATCGAACGCGCCGCCCACGAGGCGGCCGCTCCGCACATGGAAGCGCTGCAGCGCGAGATCGACGCGGCCTGACCAGGTCTGGCCGGAACGGCACAATTGTCGGCCGGGCCGAAAAGCCAACCCCTCTCTTCCGCACTGCAATAAAGGCTTGGCGCAATTCGCCGATTTGTGGAAATGTGGTGCTCAGGCCCCGTCGAAAGGTTTTCGCGCCCCACATGGCAATACTGGCAGCCGTCTACCATCTGACGCATTACAAGTATGACCGACCGGTCATCCTCAGTCCCCAGATCATCCGCCTGAAGCCCGCGCCGCATTCGCGCACCAAGGTGCTCAGCCATTCGCTGAGGGTTTCGCCAGCGAACCATTTCGTGAATGTCCAGCAGGACCCTTACGGCAATTTCCTCGCGCGCTACGTCTTTCCCGAACCGGTCACCGAGCTGAAGATCGAGGTCGATCTCGTCGCCGACATGACGGTCTACAATCCGTTCGATTTTTTCGTCGAACCCTCGGCCGAGACGTTTCCGTTCGACTACCCCGAGGACCTGACCGAGGACCTGTCCATCTACCGCCGGCCGGAGCCGGCTGACCCGCTGCTCGAAAAATTTGTCGTGTCGATCGACCGCAGTTCGAGGAACACGGTGGATTTCATCGTCGACCTCAACGCCCGCATCCAGCGCGAGGTGAACTACATCGTGCGTATGGAGCCCGGCGTGCAGACCCCGGACGAGACGCTGTCGCTGGCGATGGGCTCGTGCCGCGATTCGAGCTGGCTGCTGGTGCAGGTGCTGCGGCATCTGGGTTTTGCCGCCCGCTTCGTCTCGGGCTATCTCATCCAGCTCAAGCCTGACCTCGTTTCGCTCGATGGTCCTGCCGGAACTTCCGTCGATTTCACCGACCTGCACGCCTGGTGCGAGGTCTATCTGCCGGGCGCCGGCTGGATCGGGCTCGACCCGACGTCCGGCCTGCTGACCGGCGAAAGCCACGTGCCGCTCTCGGCGACGCCGCACTATCGCAACGCCGCGCCGATCTCCGGCGGCTTTACCGGCGACCCCAGCACCAGGATCGACTTCGCCTTCGACATGCGGGTCGACCGCATCGCCGAGCATCCGCGCATCACAAAACCGTTTTCCGACGAATCCTGGGAAGCGCTGGACCGGCTGGGCAACCAGGTCGACGCGGTGCTGCAGGAACAGGACGTGCGGCTCACCATGGGCGGCGAGCCGACTTTTGTGTCGATCGACGATTTCGAATCGGCGGAATGGAACACGGCGGCGGTCGGGCCGACCAAACGCGAGAAGGCGGACATATTGATCCGACGCTTGCGCGAAAAATTCGCGCCGGGCGGCTTCCTGCATTACGGGCAGGGCAAGTGGTATCCGGGCGAAAGCCTGCCGCGCTGGACCTTTTCGCTCTACTGGCGCGCCGATGGCGAGCCGGTGTGGCGCGATCCGTCGCTCATCGCGGCTGAGGGCGGTGGCGGCAACCCGACGCCGAAGGATGCGGAAATCCTGCTGAAGACGCTGGCCGCCGAACTCGGCGTCGATGCCGGCATGGTCGACGAGGCCTATGAGGACCCGGGCGAATGGGTGCTGAAGGAAGCGAAGCTGCCGGACAATCTCGATCCGGCGAACTCGAAACTCGCCGATCCCGAGGAGCGCAGCCGCATGGCGCGCGTCTTCGAGCGCGGCCTGACGCAACCCTCCGGCTACGTGTTGCCGATCCAGCGCTGGAACGCTCAGGCGAACGGCCGGCGCTGGAAGTCGGAAAAGTGGAAGACGCGGCGCGGCCGGCTCTTTCTGGTGCCGGGCGACTCGCCGGTCGGCTACCGCCTGCCCTTGGGTACGCTGCCTTACATTGCGCCGTCGCAGTTTCCGTTCATCGTGCCGGTCGACCCTTCCGTACCGCGCGGCCCGCTGCCGCGCCGCGAAACGCTGAGCGCCGATCAGCCCGTTGGTGCCGACGAGATGGCGCATCGCCAGGCGGAGGCGTCCTTCACGGCAGCCACCCCGCAGCAGGACATCGTCGAGCAGCAGCTTGGTGAAATCGGCGGCGCGGTGCGCACCGCGATCTCGGTGGAACCGCGCGACGGGCGGCTCACCGTGTTCATGCCGCCGGTCGAGGCGCTGGAAGATTATCTGGAACTGATCGCGGCAGCGGAAGAGGCGGCGCGCAAGACAGGGCTCGCCGTCCACATCGAGGGCTATGCGCCGCCGCACGACCCGCGCCTCAACGTCATCCGCGTCGCGCCCGACCCCGGCGTCATCGAGGTGAACATCCATCCGGCGAAAAACTGGGCGGAATGTGTGGCGACGACCACCGCGATCTACGAGGAGGCGCGGCAGAGCCGGCTCGGCGCCGACAAGTTCATGATCGACGGCAAGCACACCGGTACGGGCGGCGGCAATCATGTCGTGGTCGGCGGGGCGACGCCCAACGACAGCCCGTTCCTGCGCCGGCCGGACCTGTTGAAAAGCCTGGTGCTTTACTGGCAGCGGCATCCGGCGCTGTCCTACCTGTTTTCCGGCCTGTTCATCGGCCCGACCAGCCAGGCGCCGCGTTTCGACGAGGCACGGCACGATTCGCTCTACGAGCTTGAGATTGCGATGGCGCAGGTGCCGTTGCCGGGACAGGGGCTGCCGCCGCTGCCGTGGCTGGTCGACCGGCTGTTCCGCAACCTTCTGGTCGACGTGACCGGCAACACGCATCGCTCGGAAATCTGCATCGACAAGCTGTTCTCGCCCGACGGGCCGACCGGGCGGCTGGGACTGGTCGAGTTCCGCGGTTTCGAGATGCCGCCCAATGCGCGCATGAGTCTCGCGCAGCAACTGCTGGTGCGCGCCATCATCGCGAGATTGTGGAAGAACCCACTGGACGGCCGCTTCACCCGCTGGGGCACGGCGCTGCACGACCGCTTCATGCTGCCGCATTATGTCTGGCAGGATTTTCTGGACGTGCTGGAGGATCTCAGTCAGAACGGCTTTGCCTTCCGGCCCGAATGGTTTTTCGCGCAACTGGAATTCCGCTTTCCGTTCTGCGGCGAGATCAGCCAGGCCGGCGTAAAACTGGAGATCCGGCAGGCGCTGGAGCCGTGGCATGTCATGGGCGAGCAGGGCGCGATCGGCGGAACCGTGCGCTTCGTCGATTCCTCAGTGGAGCGGCTGCAGGTGCGCACCGAGGGCCTGAACCCCGAGCGCCACGCGGTGCTCTGCAACCGGCGCCTCGTGCCGCTGAAGGTCACCGACAACCGCGAGGTTTCCGTTGCGGGCGTGCGCTTCAAGGCGTGGCAGCCTGCGTCGGGCATGCATCCGGCGCTGCCGGTCAACACGCCGCTGACCTTCGACATCTACGACCGCTGGTCGGGCCGCTCCGTCGGCGGCTGCGTCTACCATGTCGCGCATCCGGGCGGGCGCAACTACGAGACGTTCCCGGTCAACGCCAACGAGGCCGAGGCGCGGCGGCTGGCGCGGTTCGAAGCGACCGGCCACACGCCGGCGGCGTTCACGCTGTTCGAGGAGCAACCCCCGGCGGATTTCCCGATGACGCTCGATTTGCGGCGGCCGGCGGGGGTGTGAGGGGCGATGCTCGGCTCATTTTCGGCCAGCACGCATGACTGAAGACGTGCGCAAGCGCGCAAAACCGCGCCAAAAACTCCTGCTCGACGGCTATCGCCCGCTGCCGGGCGTTCCGGACGAGATGGTGGATTCTTCCGGCAATCCGCGCCCCGTGTGGCGGGATTTCATCGCCGCGCTGGACGATCTCGGGCCGGCGGAACTGTCGAAACGCTTCGCCCGCGCCGACCAGTATCTGCGCGACGCCGGCGTTTATTACCGGGTCTACGACAAGGTCGGGGCCAATGAGCGCGAATGGCCGCTGTCGCATGTACCGCTTTTGATCGACGAACAGGAATGGGCTGTCATCAGCGCCGGGCTGATGCAGCGCGCCGATCTGTTCGAAGAGATCGTCGCCGACATTTATGGCGACAACCGGCTGGTGGCGCAGGGCCTGCTACCGCCGGGGCTGGTCGCTTCCAGCCCCGAATATCTGCGCCCGCTCGCCGGGGTGAAGCCGGCCGGCGGACACTTCCTGCATTTCTGCGCCTTCGAGTTGGGCCGGGGACCGGATGGCGGCTGGTGGGTGCTGGGCGACCGCACCCAGGCGCCCTCCGGCGCCGGTTTCGCGCTGGAAAACCGCGTGGCGACGACGCGCGCGCTGTCGGACATCTATGGCGAGATGCATGTGCACCGGCTGGCGGGTTTCTTCCGCCGGTTCCGCGACGCGCTGGTGGAGGCGGCGGGCGATCCCGAAGGCCGTGTCGCGATTCTGACGCCCGGACCGCTCAACGAGACCTATTACGAGCACGCCTACATCGCCCGCTATCTCGGCATCATGCTTCTGGAAGGCGAGGACCTGACCGTGTCGGAAGGCCGGCTGATGGTGCGCACCGTCGCCGGCCTGAAGCCGGTCAGCGTGCTCTGGCGGCGGCTCGATGCCGCCTTCGCCGATCTGCTGGAGCTCAACCCGGCCTCGCGCATTGGCACGCCAGGCTTGGCACAGGCGGTGCGGCAAGGGTCGGTCGCGGTGGTCAATGCACTGGGCTCCGGCATATTGGAAACCCGGGCGCTGGCGGCCTTCCTGCCGCGCATTTCTCGGGCGCTGCGCGGCGAGGATCTGGCGCTGCCGTCGATCGCCACCTGGTGGTGCGGACAGCAGGCCGAGCGCGACCATGTCGTCGCCAATCTCGACCGCATGATGGTGGGGCCGGCGCTGTCGACGCGGCTCGCCTTCGAGGACGAGGGCAACACGCTGCTCGGCTCCACTCTGGACAAGGAGGCGCGCGAGGCGCTGGTGCGCCGGATGCGCGGCGAGGGCGGAAATTTCGTCGGCCAGGAGGCGGTGACGCTGTCGACCACGCCGGTGCATGTCGACGGGCGGCTGGAGCCGCGGCCGGCCGCACTGCGCGTCTATCTAGCGCGCACGCCGCAGGGCTGGATCGTTATGCCCGGCGGTTTTGCGCGGGTCGGCGAGACGCAGGACGCGGCGGCGATCGCCATGCAGCGCGGCGGCCACGCGGCCGACGTCTGGGTGGTGGCGAAGGACGCGGTGGCGCGTGACACGCTGCTGCCCGGCGCCGGCGACGATTTCCGCCGCCGCACGCCCGGCAGCCTGCCCAGCCGTGCCGCCGAAAACCTTACCTGGCTCGGCCGCTACGTGGAGCGGGCGGAGGACACGGTGCGCGTGCTGCGCGCTTATCATGTGCGGCTGGCCGAGACGGACGATCCGGCGCTGCCGCTGCTGGAAGACGTGCGCGACTTCATGGAACCGCTCGGCATCGACATGGACGCTGCCGTTCCCGTCGGCCTGCTCGGCATGATCGACAGCGCCATCTACAGCGCCGGGCAGATCCGCGACCGTTTTTCGCCGGACGGCTGGCTGGCGCTGCGCGACCTGTCGCGCACGCTGCACAGATTCGCCGGCACGGTGGAGCCGGGCGACGACGCGACGCGGGCGATGACGGTGCTGCTGCGCAAGATCGCCGGTTTCTCCGGCCTGCTCAACGAGAACATGTACCGCTTCACCGGCTGGCGTTTTTTGGAGATCGGCCGGCGGCTGGAGCGGGCGATGCAGATCGCCCGCACGCTCGGCCGGGTGACGCGAGACGATGCGCCGGACGGCGCGCTGGACATGATGCTGGAGATCGGTGACAGCGTGATGACCCATCGCCGGCAATACACCGTGCGCTCCGGCCGGCGCACGGTGGTCGACCTTCTGGCGCTCGACCCGCTCAACCCGCGCTCGGTGCTGTTCCAACTCGAACGGCTGAAATACGAGATCGACCATCTGCCCAACGCCGGCGGGCACGGCCTGTCGGAGCCGGCCAAGGAGGTCTGGCGGCTGCATACCGGGCTCGCGACCAGGGAGGCCGGCGAGCTTTCGCCCGAGGCGCTGGAACAGATCGCCTGGGATGTCGGCGGGCTGTATGAGAAGATTTCGCAGGCGTATTTCGGGTAGGATCGCTGGGAATTATGCTTGATCGCTTGGTCGCCTTCGCACCCCCCTCTGTCCTGCCGGACATCTCCCCCTCAAGGGGGGAGATTGCGCCGGTCGCTTTGCTTTCGCCAATCACCAACGTTGGAGGAGAGGCGGCAAGCTTGAAACTGCCAATCTCCCCCCTTGAGGGGGAGATGTCCGGTAGGACAGAGGGGGGTGCGACGGGGCGCTACCTCGATGTGCGTCACTCTTCCACCTCCGGCATCCTGTCCTGATGCACTACGACATCCGCCTCTCGCTGCACTATGCCTACGATGCCTGGGCGGGTGGTGGACGGCATCAGGTGCGCGTGCTGCCGCCGACCATTCCCGGCGTCCAGCGGGTGGTCGCGGCATCGCTGTCCTTTGCGCCGGCGCCGACGGAGCGCTCCGACTTTACGGATTTCTTCGGCACCAATGTCACGGCCATCGTCTGCCGCGACGCACACGACACGCTGGACGTGAAAATGTCGGCGCGGGTGGCGGTGGCGCGGCCGGAGATCGGCCTCGACGTGTCGCCGACCCTGTCGCGGCTGAGGGAGGAGGTCGCCGGCGTGCTGTCGCTGGCGCCGGAATCGCCGCAACACTTTCTGGCGGCGAGCGACCATGCCGGCATCGACGCCGACATCACCGCCTATGCCGCGGTCAGCCTCGGCGAGCCGTCGGTCAGGGCGCTGGCGCGCGACCTCTGCGGCCGCATCCACCGCGATTTCGCCTATGACGGCGAGGCCACCACCGTCGCCACGCACGCCAGCGATGCGTTCGCGCTCAAGCGCGGCGTCTGCCAGGATTTTTCGCACGTCATGATCGCCGGGCTGCGCGGCCTCGGCATTCCCGCCGGTTATGTCAGCGGTTTTCTGCGCACCATCCCGCCGCCGGGCAAGGAGCGGCTGGAAGGGGCGGACGCCATGCATGCCTGGGTAAAAGTCTGGTGCGGGCGCGAGAGCGGCTGGATCGAATTCGACCCGACCAACGACATGCTGGCCTCCAACGACCACATCACCGTCGGCTACGGCCGCGACTATTCGGACGTGGCGCCGATCGTCGGCGTGCTGAAGACCACGGGCGGACAGGAGGCGGAGCAGAAGGTGGACGTGGTGCCGGTGGATGCGAAATCGGTCGAGGCGGCCCGCTGAAGGCCGGCCCCCGGTTAGCAGGCAGAACGTCAATTAGGTTCCGTACCGTACGTTACGGTACGCATTTTTCATTGCCGATCCACTGAAAACGGTCTAAACAGCCCTGTTGTCGCAGCGCAGGCTGCGAGCCCGCATCAAATCGAGGATATCGATGCCAGCCTATCGCTCCCGCACCACCACCCATGGCCGCAACATGGCCGGCGCCCGCGGCCTGTGGCGCGCCACAGGCATGAAGGACGGCGATTTCGGCAAGCCGATCATCGCGGTGGTGAATTCCTTCACCCAGTTCGTGCCGGGGCATGTGCACCTGAAGGATCTCGGCCAGCTTGTGGCGCGCGAGATCGAGCGGGCAGGGGGCGTCGCCAAGGAATTCAACACCATCGCGGTCGACGACGGCATCGCCATGGGCCATGACGGCATGCTCTATTCGCTGCCCTCGCGTGAGGTCATCGCCGATGCGGTCGAATACATGGTCAACGGCCACTGCGCCGACGCCATGGTGTGCATTTCCAATTGCGACAAGATCACGCCCGGCATGCTCAATGCCGCCATGCGTTTGAACATCCCGGCGGTGTTCGTCTCCGGCGGGCCGATGGAAGCCGGCAAGGCGATGGTGAAGGGCAAGCTGCAGGCGCTCGACCTGATCGACGCGATGGTCTACGCGGCCGACGACAAGTACACGGCCGAGGAAGTGCTGGCCGTCGAACAGGCCGCCTGCCCAACCTGCGGGTCCTGCTCCGGCATGTTCACCGCCAACTCGATGAACTGCCTGACGGAAGCGCTCGGCCTGTCGCTGCCCGGCAACGGCTCGACGCTTGCCACCCATTCCGACCGCAAGCGGCTCTTCGTCGAGGCTGGCCACCTCATCGTCGATCTCGCCCGCCGCTATTACGAGCAGGACGACGAGACCGCGCTGCCGCGCAGCATCGCCACCAAGAAGGCGTTCGAGAACGCCATGTCGCTCGACATCGCCATGGGCGGCTCGACCAACACCATCCTGCACATCCTGGCGGCCGCCTATGAGGGCGGCGTCGACTTCACGCTGGACGACATCAATGCGCTGTCGCTGCGCGTTCCGGTGCTGTGCAAGGTGGCGCCGGCCAAGAGCGACGTGCATGTCGAGGACGTGCATCGGGCCGGGGGCATCATGAGCATCCTGGGCGAGCTCGACCGCGCCGGGCTCATCCATCGCGAGGAGCCGACCGTTCACGCCGTCACAATGGGTGATGCCATCGACCAGTGGGACGTGACCCGCACCAATTCCGAAAGCGTACGCGATTTCTTCCTCGCCGCCCCGGGCGGCGTGCGCACCACCCAGGCCTTCTCCCAGTCCAATCGCTGGAAGGAGCTCGACCTCGACCGTCGCGGCGGCGTCATCCGCTCAGCCGAGCATCCGTTCTCCAAGGATGGCGGGCTGGCCGTGCTCAAGGGAAACATCGCGCTCGACGGCTGCGTCGTGAAGACCGCCGGCGTCGACGACTCCATCTTGAAATTCACCGGCCCTGCCGTTGTCTATGAAAGCCAGGACGCTGCCGTGAAGGGCATTTTGGCCAACGAGGTGAAGGCCGGCGACGTCGTCGTCATTCGCTACGAAGGGCCGAAGGGTGGCCCCGGCATGCAGGAAATGCTCTATCCGACCAGCTATCTGAAGTCGAAAGGCCTCGGCAAGGCCTGTGCGCTCTTGACCGACGGCCGCTTCTCCGGCGGCACCTCCGGCCTTTCCATCGGCCATGCCGCACCGGAGGCGGCTTCGGGTGGCGCGATCGGTCTGGTGCGCCAGGGCGACATCATCGAGATCGACATCCCCAACCGCACCATCAACCTGAAGGTCGACGAAAGCGAGCTTGCCGCCCGTCGCGCCGAGCAGGACGCCAAGGGCTGGAAGCCGGCCGAAAAGCGCAAGCGCAATGTCACCACCGCGCTGCGCGCCTACGCCGCCTTCGCCCTCAGCGCCGACAAGGGCGCGGTGCGCTTCGTGCCGGAGGAGTAAATTTCAAGCAAAGCCGGCGTGGGCCATAGACCCACGCTGGGCTTCATCTTTGCCGCTTGATCACCGCGAGATTGAGCGTCGTGCGCAACCGAAAGCTGATCGACTCGTAGAGGTTGATCGCCGCGTGGTTGGTCTCCCAGGCGTGCAGGAAGGGCGTGTCGCCGCGCGCCTGGATGCGCGATGTGACGAATATCGAGAGCAGCCGGCCAAAACCCTGGCCGCGAGCGTCCGGATGCGAGCAGACGCCGCTCAGTTCCGAAAAACCGTCCTGCTTCATGCGCTCGCCGGCCATGGCGACCAGTTTTCCGTTGCGCTTTATGCCCCAGAACTCGCCGAGTTCGCCGGCGCGCAGCGAGAACGGACCCGGCTTGGTGAGTACCGCCAGGTCGAGCATTTCCTGCGCGTCCTTCTCGCTCAGCCTTTCGATCTTGCCGTCGGCCGGTTGCGAAAGCGGCCGGTCGGCCACCATCTGCACGACACGGGCCGTTAGCGTCGCGGCGGAGCGTGGCGGCAATATGATGGCGTCGGCCTGCGCCATGATGAGCGTTTCGTCGTCGTCATGCAGCAGATCCGCCAGCGCTTTGAGGCTGTCCGAGTCGTCGCTGCCTGTGGCGGCGAAGGGGATGATGCCGGGCCGGTAACGGCGGGCGAGCGCGCCGCCTTCGGAAAAATCCGCCTGGCGGGAGGTCAGCGCGCCCCAGACAGGGCGGTCGAGACTATGAACGCTCACGATACCGCCTCCTCGGCTTTGGCGGCGCGGCGGTCGAGCGGCGCGTCGGCAAGACCTTGTTCGATGGCCGCGAGCTGGTGGAGCAGGGGACCGGACAGGTCTTCGCAAAGGTTTTTCACCGCCGCTTCGATGCGCGGCCAGATATGCTCTTTCGACCGGCGCACGATCTCTTCTCCGGCCGGCGTCAGCTCCACCACACGACGGCGCTGGTCGTCAGGCGATGGGCGGACCTCCAGAAAATCCAGCGCCGCAAGCTGCGATACGGTGCGGGTCACGCCCGGCTGGCTGATGCCGACGGCGACCGTCAGTTCGCCGATGGTCAGCGGTCCCTGACGGTCGATCGCCGCCAGATAGGGGTAGTGAGCCGTCTGCACCGGCAGGCCGGCCTCGTCGATGATGCGCTGCGTGTCGGCCTGCAGCCGCTCGCCGATGCGTTTCATGCGGGTGCCGAGCGTCAAAAATCCAAAACTGCGGACGATGTCCTCGACCATTTTTCCGATCCCATGATTTTATATATCAAGTTATATAACTGTGCATGGATAATGTCCAGCGGTGGTTCACTCTGTTCGGGGAGCAGGCGCGACCTCGGCTTTCGAGGGATATCGGAGGAGAAGCATTGCCCGCCGCCGCCCAGCCCCTCTATGCTGCGGCGACAAAGCAGGAGGCACGCGATGGACGAACCCACTGGCTGGCGGCACATGAAAAGCGCGCCGAAGGACGGCAGCCGGATTCTGGTGACGGTGCGGTCGTCGGAGCAGGGCGCCGCCGAGGTCGACGTGGCCTATTGGTCGCGGGCCGACCAGTTCGGAATCGAAGGCTGGCGCGCCGCCGATTCGCACCCGGGCAATGTGGTCGGCTATGCCGATCCCGAGCTGAAATGCTGGATGCCGCTGCCGAGGGCCAATACATCCGGCGAGGTGTCCGGCATGCCGGCGCCCTGGCAGGGCGAGGATGCGGAGGAATTGTTCGGCTCGGGAATATAGCAGTCTGCCGAGGCCCCAAAAATCGTCTGACCCAACCGGCTGGGCCAACTGACACAATCGCAGCGGGAAGTTTGGGAATAAGGGCTCACCGTTCCCTTGGATTTTCGCGCGCGCCCTGCGCCCGCGACCCGTGACCGGTTCGCCGGCGAGGACGATGACAATGACGGACGTTACCGCGCCGACCGGAAAGGTTTCGGCCCAGAGCAACACGGTCTTCGCGATCATCCTCGCGGTATCGTTCTGCCACATGCTCAACGACATCATGCAGTCGTTGCTTGCAGCCATCTATCCGATGCTGAAGAGCGACTTCGGCCTGTCCTTCTGGCAGATCGGCATGCTGACGCTCGCCTTCCAGGTGACGGCCTCGCTGCTGCAGCCGCTGGTCGGCATCTATACCGACAAGCGGCCGTTGCCCTATTCGCTGACGCTCGGCATGGGCTCGTCGATGATCGGCCTGTTCCTGCTTGCCACCGCGCATACCTACTGGATGCTGGTGGTCGGCGCCTGCTTCATCGGCGTCGGCTCGTCGATCTTCCATCCCGAATCCTCGCGTGTGGCGCGGCTCGCCTCCGGTGGGCGGTTCGGCCTTGCGCAGTCGCTGTTTCAGGTGGGCGGCAATTTCGGCCAGGCGCTCGGCCCGCTGCTCGCCGCCTTCATCGTCGTGCCGATGGGGCAGGGCAGCGTCGGGTATTTCTCGGTTGCCGCCATGCTGGGCATGGTCATCCTGTGGCGGGTCGGCAACTGGTATGGCAGCCATCTGCGCGCCGCGGCCAAGCGGCCGAAGGCGCCGATCTCGGTGAACCTGCCGCGGCGCACGATCATGCTGGCGCTGGTGGTGCTGACGCTGCTCACCTTCAGCAAGAACATCTATACGGCAAGCATCTCCAGCTATTACACGTTCTATGTGATCGAGCGGTTCGGCGTGGACGTGCAGATGTCGCAATATCTGCTGTTCGTCTTCCTCGGCGCAACCGCGCTGGGCACGGTGCTTGGCGGGCCGATCGGCGACCGGTTCGGCGCGAAGTTCGTGATCTGGTTCTCGATCCTCGGCGTGCTGCCGTTCACGCTGGCGCTGCCTTATGTCGACCTGACCTGGACGATCATACTGTCCGGCATCATCGGGCTGATCCTGGCTTCCGCGTTCCCGGCCATAGTGGTGTTCGCGCAGGAGCTTCTGCCGGGGCGCGTCGGCATGGTGGCCGGCATCTTCTTCGGCTTCGCCTTCGGCATGGGCGGCATCGCGGCGGCGGTGCTCGGCGTGCTCGCGGACGCAAAAGGCATCGAATATGTCTATTGGGTCTGCTCGTTCATGCCGTTGCTCGGCCTGCTGACGATCTTCCTGCCGTCGGAGAAGGTGTTGCGCGCCAAGACGGTGCACGCATAACCAACTCAAAGCATCGCGGCGATCTGCTCGTAGAAACGCAGCGCCTGCTGGTCGAGCGGGTCATCGACCGGCTCGTGCTGTGACGAGAGCCGCACGATCGTGACCTCGCGCACCGGGTCGACGTAGAGCCACTGGCCATGAATGCCGATGGCCATGAAGGCGCCGTTCGGAAATCCCGACTGATACCATTTGTTGCGGTAGCTGCCGTCCTTCAGCAGATGCGCGAAGTCGCCGGCTTTCCAGGCGGCTGGGTCGCCGGCCGACAGCGTGTCGCGCACCCAGCGCTCCGTGACGATGGCGCGGCTGCCGGCCATGCCGCCGTTGCGCATCATCTCGCCGACGCGGGCGAGGTCGCGCGCCGTCATCGACACGCCGCCGGCTGCACGCGCCGTGCCTTCGGCGTCGACCGTGACCGTGCAGCGTCCGCGTGCCCGCAGTGGCATCCAGAGTTTTTCGCGGAACAGGTCGGCGTAGCGCAGACCCGAAGCGCGTTCGACGATGATGCCGAGCAGGTCCGAAAGCGGCGAATAATAGCGGAACGGTCCGCCGTGCGGCCCACCGGCCTTCGGCAGCGACAGGATAACCTCGCGCAGCGTCTCGCTCTTGTCGCTCGCGCGCATCGGGTTCCACAGCATGGCGCGGCGGTAGCGGGCGAAGTCGCTCTCCGGGTCGAGATAGGCTTCGACGAAATCGAGGCTGACGCGCATATCCAGCACCTGCTGGACCGTCGTGTGTTCGTAGGCCGTGCCTGCGGCCTCGGGCACGTAGCGCGTCACCGGTTCGGCCGGGTCGAGCAGGCGTTCATCCTGAAGCACGCCGGCAAGGATCGCGGTCAGCGACTTGCTGATGGAAAACACGATGTGCGGCGCAGATGGATCGACGGTTGGGGCGTTGTATTCGCCGACGAAACTGCCTGCCTTCATCACCACCAGCGTGTCGGTGTCCGATCGAGCCAGGAAGCTCTTTACGGTTTCGCTCCCGGCCCCGACATCGACCGTCTGTTCGAGCAACGCCCCCAGCGGTTCCACCGTCTCGTCCTCGATCGTCGCGCTGGTGGAGATTTCGACTGATGGCACCAGTTCGGCGACGTTCTGGAATGACCAGGCCGAATAGGGCCGCGTGCGCCAGTTGCCGAGGCTGACGTCGGCACGCGCGAAACCGAACTTTTGGGCGAAGGCTGATACGGGTAGGCTCAAGTCGAGTACTCGGTTGGAAGAAGAATCACGCCTGGCTGGCGAGCGCGGCGGCGATGGCATGCAGGGCCGCCAACGTTGCCCGGGCGAAAACCGCGTTGCTGAAGTCCGGATAGGTGGAGAGTTTCACCGCCACCATGCGGCGGTCGAAATTGATCCAGATGAGCTGCCCGAACACGCCGCGGCACATTAGCGTGCGCGAGCGAGGGTCCTCGATCCAGAACTGGTTCCGGTAGGAGCCTTGCGGAAACGCGTCGTTGTAGAGCTGGTTGTAGCTGCCGGTCCTTGTCGCCTCGATCCAGTCCGGCGGGATGATGCCGCCGCCGGCATCGAGGATCAACTGGCCGAAGCGGCCGTAGTCGCGCAGCGTTGCGTTGAAGCCGCCGTCGGCGATTGCATAGCCGGCGCTGTCGACGGTGTAGCAGGCGCTCTCCTCCGCGCCCATCTTCTGCCAGAGTTCTTCCGAAACCAGTTGCGGCAGCCGCTTGCCGGTTCCGCGTTCCAGCACGAAGGCCAGCACGTCGGTCTCGATCGAGCGGTATTCGAACATCGCCCCGTGCGGACGCACCGTCTCGGTCAGGCGCAGGATCAGCTCCCACATATGCGTCGGCCAGGAAAAATCCGGATCGCTGCCGGGCGGCGGCGGCTTCCAGCCGCCCGCCACGTCCACCTGGCCGATATCCGAATAGGGGTTCTCGTAGGTCTCGTCGAAACGCACGCCGGTGGTCATGTCGAGCACCTGCCGCAGCGTCGCGCCGCGCCAGCCCGTCACGGCAAGTTCCGGCAAATAGTCGGTCACCAGCGCCGCGGGATCGACGAGGCCCTGACCCGCGACGATGCCGAACACCATGCCGGTCACCGACTTCGCCACCGATTGCGACAGATGCAGCGTGCGCTCCTCCATGCCGTTGAAATAACGCTCGAAGGCGACCGCGCCGTCCTTCAGGACAAGGAAAGCGTCGGTATAGGTGTCGTCGAGATGCCGTTGGAGTGTCGTGCGGCCGCCTTCGGTGTCGAATTCGAGCGCGTCGAGATCAACCTCGGCGCGGGGAAACTTCTTGCGATGCCCGTTGCCACGCCACACCTCGGCGGTGGTCAGCAGTTCGCGGATATGCTGGAACGACCAGCGGTTCCACGGCGGCCGGTCCCAGTCCAGCCGCGGCACGATGAGCGCCGGCGGCGAGCCTTGCATGATCGGCGGACGAGGATCGCTGTTCTTGTAGGAGGTCATGGGCATGAACCGTGGCCTCCTCCCCGCGAGCGGGGAGGAGGCGTCACAGGCTTACTTCTGCAGCTCGGTCCAGATTTTCGTATAGAGATCCTGCACCTCGGGCGAACACAGGTGCTGCAACTCGCCGAGCGGCTTGACGTCGGCGGGGATGATCACCTCGGGCGCGGTCTTCATGTCCTCCGGCATGAACTTGTCGGAGCCGGCGATGCCGTTCGCATAGCGATGGAAGGCCGAGAGCCCCGCCGCGTTCTCCGGGTCCATGATGAAGTTCTGGAAGAGTTTCGCGTTCTCGACGTTCTTGGCTTCCTTGAGCACCACGACGTTGTCGCTCCAGAGGCCGTAGCCTTCCTTAGGATAGAAGAACTGGATTTCCGGATTGGCGAGCCGCTGGCGCAGCGCCGAGCCGTTCCAGTCGCTTGTCGCCTTGAAGTCGCCGGCGCCCATCTTTTCGATGGTGTTGTATTCCATGGCGATCCAGTTCGGCTTGGCGGCCACCAGCGTGTCGCGCACCTTCTTCAGCACTTCCTTGTCGTCGGTGCACTGTGCGCCTCCGACATATTTGGTGGCTGCGAACATTACGTCGTTCATTTCCGGAACGACGTTGACCTTGCCCTTCAACTCGTCCGGCGTGTTGAAGATGATGCTCCAACTGTTCGAGGGGCCTTTGTAGACGCTGGTATTGACCACGACGCCGATGGTGCCCCAGGCCCACGGAACCGTGTATTTGCGGCCGGGATCGAAGTCCGGATTGGCCCATTCCGGCGCGACGTTCTTGAAATTCTCCATCTGGCCGGGATTGGTTTCAAGCACCAGGCCTTCCTTGATCCAGATCGGCACGAAGGTCTGCGACGGCACGGCGATGTCGTAGCCGGTGCCGCCCTGGCGCACCTTGGCGAGCGCGGTGTCGTTGGAATCGTAGTCGGTGATCGTGACCTTGACGTTGTATTTTTCCTCGAACTTCTTGATCACGTCGGGGCTGGTGTAGTTGCCCCAATTGTAGATGTTGAGTTCGCCGTCGGCATGCGCCAGCCCGGTCGAGGCCAGCAGCCCGAAGGCCAGCGTTGCGAGCAAACGTTTCATTTAAAGGCTCCCATTGTCGTTGGTTATTCCCGTTTCCTGCTCATGAAGAAGAACAGCGTGACGATGGCGACCGACAGAAGCAGGAAGACGGTCGAAATCGCGTTGATCTCCGGCGTGATGCCGCGACGAATCTGGCCGAGCATGTAGGTGGGCAGCGTATCCTGGCCGCCCGACTTGACGAACTCGGTGATGACAACGTCGTCCAGCGAGATGACGAAAGCCAGCATCAGTCCGGCGAGAATGGCGGGCCAGAGCAAGGGCAGCGTCACGCGGCGGAAGGTTTTCCACGGCGTGGCGTAGAGATCGGCCGCGGCGCGCTCCAGCGTCAGGTCCATGCTTTCCAGCCGGGCGCGGATCGGCAGATAGGCGAACGGAATGCAGAACGCCGTGTGCGCCGCGATCAGGTAGCCGAGGCCGGTGTAGCCGGTGAAAATCTTGATGCGCGAGAAGAAGATCAGCAGCGCCACGCCGGTGACGATCTCCGGCACCATCAGCGGCTGGTTGATCGCCGCGTATTTGAAGGTCAGGCCGGGGTAGGGCGGCGTGCGCGTCGTCGCAAGTGCCGCCATGGTCGCGACGGCGGTCGACAGAATGGCCGCGACCGCGCCGATCTGCAGCGAGCGGATCGATGCTTCGATGACGGCGTCGTTGTTCCAGGCCGACACGAACCATTTCAGCGACAGGCCGCCCCAGGCGGACGTGGAGGTCGCGGCGTTGAAGGCATAGACGACAAGCACGACAATCGGGAAATAGAGCAGCACGAAGCAGGTCGCGGCAATTGCGGTGAAGCCGGGCTGGTGACGGACGGAAAAACGGTCAGCCATGGCGCGTCTCCGCCGTGCCGGCATTGCGCACATAGAGCAGCAGCGCGATCATCACGATGACCATCACGGCGATCGAAAGTGCGGCGCCCAGCGGCCAGTTGCGGCCTTGTCCGAACTGCAACTCGATCAGGTTGGCCAGCATCATGTTCTTGCCGCCGCCGAGCACGCTCGGCGCCACATATGAGCCGATGGCCGGAATGAAGACCAGGATCGAGCCGGCGATGACGCCCGGCTTGACCAGCGGGAAGATGATGCGCCTGAGCACCGCGAAGCGCGTGGCGTAGAGGTCGTAGCCGGCCTCCAGCAGGCGGAAATCCAGCTTCTCCATGCTGGCGTAGATCGGCAGCACCATCAGCGGCAGATAGACATAGACCATGCCCAGCATGATCGCGGTGTCGGTGAACAGAATCTGCAGCGGCGCGTCAACGATGCCGAGCTTGATGAGCACGGTGTTGAAGATGCCTTCGTTGCGGATGATCTGCAGCACGGCGAAGGTTCGGATGAGAAGGTTCGTCCAGAACGGGATGGTGATCAGGAACAGCCAGAGGTCGCGCTTGTTCTCCGGCCTCGTCGCGATGAAATAGGCGGTCGGGAAGCCGAGAACCAGCGTCGCCGCCGTGGTCATCAGCGCCAGCTTCACCGATCGCCAGAAGATGGTGACGTGCGCGTCGGCGAGCGAGAGCGTGTCGTCAAAAATGTCGCGTTCGAGAAACACCGAGGTCCAGGCCTCGCCGGACAGCTTCCACTCCACGTCGCCATATTGGCCTGGCGTAAGGAAGGAATAGACGAGAACGATGAGCAGCGGGCCGGTTGCTGCGAACAGGATGATCAGCAGGGCAGGCGCTGAGAGCAGCCAGCGGTTGCGGATATCCCGCTTCTCATGCTCGCGAAGGCGCTCGGCTGCCGACATCCGTCAATCCTTCAGGATCTGGGCGGAATCGGCCGGGATGAGCAGGCCCACATGGCTGCCCGCCGCGAAGCGGTCGGAATGGCCGCGCGCGTTCTGCCTTCGCACGATGAAGGGCTCGCCGGAATCCAGCTTTAGGT
The DNA here is from genome assembly GCF_044326205.1 of Mesorhizobium sp. IMUNJ 23232. Taxonomy (NCBI): domain Bacteria; kingdom Pseudomonadati; phylum Pseudomonadota; class Alphaproteobacteria; order Hyphomicrobiales; family Phyllobacteriaceae; genus Mesorhizobium; species Mesorhizobium sp. IMUNJ 23232. Next base: position 6,565 of record NZ_JBIRCY010000002.1, on the reverse strand, counting down.
GGAAATGCGTGTCGGTGCCGAGATAGACGACGTTTTCCACCGTGCCGGCGAGGGCCGCGCCTTCCGGCTTGGCGAGCTGCGCATGCTCCGGGCGGATAACGATCGACACGTCGCCCTTGGGCGCAAAACCGTCCGGCAACGACGCCGGTATCTCTGCGCCGGAGGCGAGGCGCACGGTCGCCAGATTGCCGGCGGTCGAGACGATCGAGGCGGGCAAGAAATTGCTCTCGCCGATGAAGTCGGCGACGAATCGCTCGGCCGGCCGGTCGTAGATGTCGCGCGGGCTGCCGACCTGCAAAATCTTTCCCGCCGACATCACCGCGATGCGGTCGGACATGGTCAGGGCTTCCTCCTGGTCGTGGGTAACGAAGATGAAGGTAATGCCCGTCTCGTGCTGGAGCGTCTTCAACTCGATCTGCATGTCCTTGCGCAGCTTGTAGTCGAGCGCCGACAGCGGTTCGTCGAGCAGCAGAACCTTCGGCTGCGGCGCCAGCGCCCTGGCCAGAGCGACGCGCTGCTGCTGGCCGCCGGAAATCTGGCTGGTGCGGCGTCCCGCCAATTGCTCCATGCGCACCAGTTTCAGCATCTGGGAGACGCGTGCCTCGACCTCCGCCTTTGGCTTGCCGAGCATTTCCAGCCCGAAGCCGATGTTCTGGGCGACCGTCATATGCGGGAAGAGGGCGTAGCTCTGGAACACCGTGTTCACCGGCCGCTTGAACGGCGGAAGCGGCGCGATGTCGTCGCCGTAGAGCAGAATTTCTCCCTCGGTGGGGAAATCGAAGCCGGCGATGAGGCGCAAAAGCGTGGTTTTTCCGCAGCCCGATGGGCCGAGCAGTGTGAAGAACTCGTTTTCGCGTATGTTCACCGAGACACGGTCGAGCGCCGCGAAGCGGGCGTCGCCGCTGCCGAAAATCTTGCTGACGGTGCGAACTTCGATCGCGTTCCTATCCGGTTTTTCCGGCACGCATACGCCCCAGTTCTAGCCGGCTTCGCCGGACCATTGGCTCCCCTTGGGCAGATTGTCAGCATATGCGGCTGCACTTGGCAATCGGCTTGAACCGGGATTCAGAAGCCATTTGATCGCGCAGCTTGCGGCATGTTCAAAATCCGGGGACAGTTTGCCGAATTCCGGGCATCCGCGCTTCGGCGTCGCTACCCGGAATTCGGCAAACTGTCCCCGGATTTTGATCGGCACGGTCAGTTGCGAAAAGTGATCCGCCCGCCGCAGATGGTCGCGACCGGATGGATGTCGGTCAGTTCCTCAGCCGGACAGGCATCGAGATCACCTGACAGCACGACGATATCCGCGAGATAACCGGGCTTCAGCCGGCCCTTGCGGTGCTCCATGAACTCGGCATAGGCGCCGCCGGTCGTGTAGGCGGCGAGCGCCTCGTCCAGCGTCAGGCTCTGGTCCGGATCTCCGTCGCCCCAGGGGCTTCGCAGCATCGCAGCCTGCATGCCGAGGATCGGGTCGATCGGCGCGACCGACCAGTCGGACGCGAAGACCAGCGGCGCGCCGGCGGAAAGCAGGCTGCGGACGGGGAATGCGTATTGCCAGCGATTCCGGCCGATACGCGAGGCGGTCGGCTCCAGCGGCACGCCATGCGCGCCCGGCGCATGCGTCGGCTGCATGGACGCAATGGCGCCCAGTTCGGCGAAGCGCGGAATTTCAGCGGGCGAAATCAGCTCGATATGCTCGACCCGGTGGCGGCTGTCGCGGACGCCGTTGGTCCGCCGCGCCTTTTCGTAGCCGTCGAGCACGGCGCGCACCGCGCCGTCGCCGATCGAGTGGACGGCGATCTGCAGACCGCGGCGGTCGGCCTCGGTGGCGATCTCGGCAAAGCGTTCTGGCGTGAACAGCGGCTCGCCGCGCCAGTCCTGCCGGTCGGCATAGGGTTCGATCAGGACGGCTGTCCAGGACTCGATAACGCCGTCGTAGAACGTTTTGACCAGGCCGGACGACAGCCATTCCGACCGATAGCGCTCGGCCATCAGGCTGGCCTTTTCCAGCATCTCGATTTTCATGAAGTTCCTGAAGTGAAACGGGATTTTGGTGCGGCAATGCAACCCGCCGAGATCCTCGATCTCCGACAGCAATTCGAGCTGGTAGAGATTGCCGTCCATGTTGTGGATCGAAGTGATGCCGTGGCGGGCGCACCAGTCCAACCCGCGCTGGATGATGTCGCGGTCGGCCTCGCGTTCCTTTTGCGAAGGAACAGGGTCGGGCTCGCCGCCCGTGGAAAGACCCAGCCTGGCGCGCTCCTCGCCCGCCAGCGCCATGACGGGGCTGAAGGCCTCGTTCTCGCGCAGTTCACCGGTGGCGAACCCGTCCTCGCCCATGACGATTTCGTTGCCGGGACGAAGTTTCTTGCCATGCAGGACGCCGCCGAGTTCCAGTGCTTTTGTGTTGGCCCAGACCGTGTGGTGGTCCGGCGCGGCCATGGCGAAGGGGCGGTCGGAAATGATGCGGTCGAGGTCATGACGGGTAACCGGGCGGCCGCCCAGCACCGTGTATTCGACGCCCTGGCCGAGCAGCATCGGCGCGTCGGGCCGTGAGCGGGCATAATCCTGGATCGCGGCATGCAGCGCGATGGCGCCGTGAACACCGCCGAGATGCAGATGGGCCAGCTCCGATGCGCCGGAGAACAGGTGCATGTGGCCCTCGATAAAACCTGGAACGACCGAATTCATCCCGGCGTCGATGATTCTCGTGGCCGGTCCGCGAAATTCGTCGATCGCCGCGCGGTCGCCGATGGCGATGATTTCGCCGCCGCTGACCGCCAGCGCTTCGGCCGCGGGCCGATCCTCATCCATGGTCTTGATCCGGCCATTGATGATGATCATCTCGGCGTTTCGGGTCATGAGAGGTTTCCGGTTGGACGCCATGATCTAGCACCTGCGAGGGCCGGAAAGCCAGATCGATGGCGGCGGGCGCCAAATGAAATCAGGTGCTTGTGGAGAACGGGCGGCTACGGGTAGGTTGCGGCCATCATCAGACGAGGGGTTCATGAAGACAATATTTTCGCCGCTGCATTCCGGCCATTCCGGCCAGATGGAACTGATCGCGGGAGCGATCGTGCCGGGTTTTGAAAAACCGTCGCGAGCGGAATTCATCCGCGCCAGGGTCGAATCGGAAAGGCTAGGGCCGATCCTGCCACCCGAGGAATTCGACCTCTCGGCGGCGAAACGCGTGCATAAAGCGGATTATGTCGATTTCCTGCCAACCGTCTGGCCGGAATGGGAAAAATCAGGCCGCGGCGGCTCGGCGATCGGATACACATGGCCGACGCGCGGCTTGCGTGGCGACGTCAGGCCGAAGACCATCGATGCGCTGCTGGGCTATTATTCCTTCGATGCTGGAGCGCCTTTCGTGAAGGGCACATGGGACGCGATCAAGTCTTCCCATGACGTGGCGCTGACCGCGGCCGGGTTGGTGAAAGGCGGCGAGCGGGCGGCTTTTGCACTGTGCCGGCCGCCGGGACATCATGCGGGCGCGGCGTTCATGGGCGGGTATTGTTTCATCAACAATGCGGCTGTGGCCGCGCAGTGGTTTCGCGACAATGGCGCGAAAAAAGTCGCGATCCTCGACGTGGACTACCACCACGGCAACGGCACGCAGGAGATCTTTTACACGCGACCCGACGTGCTGGTGCTGAATTTGCATGGCGATCCGATGACGGAGTATCCGTTCTTCCTTGGCCATGCCGACGAGCGCGGCGAGGGCGAGGGCGAAGGATTGAATGTCAACTATCCAATGCCGTTCGGCACGGCGTGGGCCGAATGGAGCGCCTCGCTGGAGGATGCATGCGTGAAGCTGGCAGCTTATCGCCCTGATATCGTTGTCGTTTCTCTGGGCGTCGATACGTTCGAAAAGGATCCGATCAGCCAGTTCAAGCTGAAGACCGAGGATTATCCGAAGATTGGCCGCCGTATCGCAAAGCTGGGCCTGCCGACGCTTTTCGTCATGGAAGGCGGTTATGCGGTCGAGGAGATCGGCGTCAACGCCGTGGGTGTGCTGACGGGGTTCGAGCAGGGGTGAGTTATTAGGTGCGTCCTTCGAGGGTCGCCCGTCAATAATTGCGCTCCATCTTCAGCAACTTGCGGGCTCGTACCTCAGGATGAGGACGGTCGTGCCTGAAATACCAACCTTATGCACCGTGCCTGAATTTTGCTGGGCCGATCTCTCGGCCAATGGCAGCCAAGCTTCCGGGAAGTAATCCACTTCCGGCGATTGGCGATTGCAGGCACGGCCGCCCTCATCCTGAGGTGCGAGCCCGCACGGCGTCGATGATCGGAGCGAAACCATCTGCGGGCGAGCCTCGAAGGACTCACCCAAAAACTACTCCACGAACACCTTCACGCTCGCCGCGCGGCCGGCAGCGTCGATGACGGTCAGCGTCGAATAGCCGGCGCCGTCCGGCTGCCAAGTGGCGGTGCGGCGGCGCACGATTTCGGTCAGCGGCTTGCCGTTGGCAAGCCAGCGGAACGGCGCGCGACCGCCCTGGAGCTTCAGAACCAGTGGGCTGACTGATGAAGCCGTGAGTTCGACATGGGCGCCGTCCGGCGGAAACACGATTTTCGGCGCTGGCTCGACAACCGAGGCGGAAACCGTCGGCGCGGGCAGGGCGTCCCGGCCGGACTCGAAACGGCGCAGTGTGACCGGAAGGTCGTTGGGCGCGGCGTGGAAGGCGCCGGCCGGCGGCCGCTGCTGCTGTACGGCGGGAAGGCCGGATTTTGCAAATCCCTCGAACAAGATGGGGGCGGCGGAGACATAGCCTGCCAGCCCAGGCACGGAGCCGGAATCGGCGCGGCCGACCCAGACGCCGAGAACGTAACGGCCGTCATAACCGACCGACCAGGCGTCGCGGTAACCGTAGGAGGTGCCGGTCTTGTAGGCGACGCCGCGCTGGCTGGCGCCTTCCGGAGCGCGAACGCCGGAGAGAATGTCGGTGACCTGCCAGTTGGCGGCGGGTTCCAGGATCATGCCGTCGGCCAGCGGCTGGAAATCCGCCTCGGTGCCGTCGCGGAGTTTTTTGGCGCGGCCGCCGTTTGCAAGTCCGGTGTAGAGCTGGACGAGATCGCGCAGCGTGACGCCGACGCCGCCGAGACCGATCGCGAGGCCGGGCGTTTCGCCCGGCGGTAGGCTCGGCGTTACGCCTGCGTTGCGGAAGCGGGCCGTCAGCCGCGCCGGGCCGACCGCGTCGAGCAGGCGCACCGCCGGCACGTTGAGCGACAGTTGCAGGGCTTGGCGGACGCTGACGTCGCCCTGGTAGCTCATGTCGAAATTTTTCGGACGGTAGCCGGCGAAGTCGGCAGGCCGGTCCTCGATCAGCGTTTCCTGGGCGATCAGCCCCTGCTCGAAGGCGAGCCCGTAGATGAACGGTTTTAAGGTCGAGCCGGGAGAGCGGCTGGCGCGGGTCATGTCGATCCAGCCGAAGCGGCGCGCGTCGAAATAATCGGCGGAGCCGACCGAACCCAGGATTTCGCCGGTGCGGGCGTCGGCCAGGACCATCGCCACCGACACGCGCTCGCCGAGTTTTCGCGCGGCTTCTTTTGCGACGGCCTCCAGTCCGGCCTGCACGGATTTCTGGATGGTGAGCTTGTGGCGTGTCTCGCCGGGCGCGGCGCGCAGCGCATCGTCGGAAAGGTGAGCCGCGAGCGCGGGCAGGGCGGCGCGGCCGGCTGCAACGTCGTCGACGGCCGCGCGGGCGGCTTCCCGCTCGGCCAGCACCTTGGCCTCGACCATGCGCGCCAGCACTCGGTCGCGCGCGGTCTGGGCGTTGTCGCGAAAACGGTCGGGACGGCGGCGCTCGGGCAATTGCGGCAGGGCGACGAGAAGGGCGGCCTCGGAAACGGTCAGGCGCTTCGGCTCCTTGCCGAAATAAGCGAGTGCCGCGGCGCGCACGCCTTCCAGATTGCCGCCATAGGGGGCGAGCGTTAGGTAGCGTTCGAGGATGTCCCGCTTGGACACCCGGCGCTCGATCTGCCAGGCGCGGAAGATCTGGGTGATCTTTGAGCTTATGCTGCGGCTGTCGCGCGGCTCGATCAGGCGGGCAAGCTGCATGGACAGCGTCGATCCGCCAGAGACGATGCGGCCATGGCCGGCAAGCTGGCCGGCGGCGCGCATGAGGGCGAGCATGTCGACGCCATTGTGCTCCCAAAAGCGCTTGTCCTCATAGGCGACCAGCATTTTTACGAAATCGGGGTCGACGTCGTCGAGCGATGTCTGGAAGCGCCAAAAGCCGTCTGGGGTGGCGTAGGCGCGCAACAGCACGCCGTCGCGGTCGACGACTTCCTTGGAGGTGACGATCTTTTCGGGGAGCGGCGGCGGGAAGGCGCGGTCGAGCGAGAAGAGCGCGGCGGTGGAAAGCGCGGCGAGGGTGGCGCAGGCGGCGTGGGCGATTGTGGCTCGGCGGATGAGTTTGCTCGAGGATGTCTTCTGGAGAAATGACATCGCCGCCCCTCATCTCCCAGCCGGGACCTTCTCCCCGTGAAGGACGGGGAGAAGGGGGCTGGCCGCGCCCTTGCCGCTTCCTCCTTCTCCCCATCCTTCACGGGGGGAAGG
>NZ_JBIRCY010000031.1:0-88062 GCF_044326205.1 Mesorhizobium sp. IMUNJ 23232 | reverse complement strand
CTCTACCGCGCCATTCTGCTGCTGCTGCGCCCGGCCGAATCCGCCGCCCGGCGGCTGATCATCGCGGCGGCGCAAGGCATCGTGGTGACGCTGCCGCCGTTTCGTCCGCGCAAGCCAAAACCAAAAACTTCCGATACGGTGGCCGCCATGCGCCGCCTCGGCCTTGCCGTCGCCCTGTCGCAGGAGGATTTTGCCCGCTATGAAGCCGAGCGGAAAGCTGCCGAACGGCGCGCATCTCGCCCGCGCGGACAAAACCTTTCGCTGCTCGATGCGCTCAAGAATCCGTTCCGCATCCGCCGCAAGTATGTGCCGGCGCATGCCGTGCCGCGCATCCGATCGCTCGACGACGATGCGCCACGCATCCCCGTGCCGCAGCCGCCGACGCGCGACGATCCGATCAACGCGGCAAAACTGACCTTGCGGCTGGACGCGCTCGGCCGGGCGCTCGACGATCTTCCCGGCCAGGCAAAACGTTTCGCCCGCTGGAAGGCGCGCAACGACGACGCCCTTCAACGCGACAGGGCGGCCCGCGACGCGGCGGTGGCGCAGGGCAAACCGGGCCCGGCCCGCTTCCGGCGTTTTTCGCCGCTTCGGCGCGGACGGCCGCCCGGCGGAAGATTGCCGCGCTTCGATCCGGATGCCCCGAAACGGAAGAACATCCGCGAGGTCGACGAGATCCTGGCACATGCCAATGCGATGGCGTACTACGCGCTGGAGCCGCCGAGGCGCGACACGTCATGAGGGCGCCAGCCGGACACGAAAAGCTGGAGATTGTCGGCCGGCGCGGATTTTTCGAGGCCCGGCGGCGATATCTGCTGTCTGAAATGCCGTGCATGTCCGTTGGCGAAGCCGGCCAGGCCTTCTTAATACGGCTTCTCGTCGGCTGCGTGATCGTGGCGGTCGAGACCGTATTTCTGCATCTTCTCGTAAAGCGTCTTGCGGCCGATCCCGAGGCTTTCATAGACGGGTTTCAGGCTTCCATTATGCGCGGTCAGCGCGCGCTCGATCAGCTTGCGCTCGTAACCCGAGACGCGCTCGGCCAGCGTCTTTTCGGTATCGTCGGCAGCTTCCTCGCCGGTCTCGTGCGCGAGGCCGAGGACAAAACGGTCTGCCGCGTTGCGCAACTCGCGCACATTGCCCGGCCAGTCGCGGCGGGCGATGTCGGCAATCACCGAGGGCGGCACCTCGATCTTGTCGCGGCGATAGCGGGCGCAGGCCTCGTCGACCAGATGCAGAAACAGCAACGGCACATCCTCCAGCCGCGCCTTGAGCGCGGGCACGCGCAAGGTCACCACATTGAGACGATAGAGCAGGTCGGCGCGAAACCGGCCGGCGGCGGCTTCGCCCTCCAGGTCGGCCTTGCTGGTGGCGATGAAACGCACATCCAGCGGCACCGCTTCGTTGGAGCCCAACCGGGTGATGCTGCGGTCCTGGATGACGCGCAGCAGCTTGGCCTGCAATTCGAATGGCATGGAGCCGATCTCGTCGAGCAGCACCGTGCCGCCGCGCGCATGCTCGAATTTGCCGAAACGCGCGCGCAAGGCGCCGGGAAAGGCTCCGGCCTCGTGGCCGAACAGCTCGCTCTCGATCAGCGCCTCGGGCAGGGCGGCGCAGTTGATGACGATGAAGGGTTTCATGGCCCGCTGGCTGATGTCGTGCAGGGCGCGGGCGACGACCTCCTTGCCGGCGCCGGTTTCGCCGATGATGAGCACGTCAGCGTCCGTGGCCGCAACGGCGCGGATGCGGTAGCGCAGGTCGACCATCACAGCGGTGCGGCCGGGAAGGCGCGCCTCGATGTCGTCGCGTTTCCCCGCGACCGCACGCAACTCGCGGTTTTCCAGCACCAGCCGCCGGCGGTCCATGGCGCGCCCAGCCATGTCGGCGAGATGCTGCGGCGTGAACGGCTTTTCGATGAAGTCGTAGGCGCCCTCGCGCATCGCCCGCACCGCAAGCTGGACGTCGCCATGGCCGGTGGTCAAGATCACCGGAATGTCCGGGTCGACGTCGCGGATGCGGCTCATCAGCGTCATGCCATCCATGCCGGGCATGCGGATGTCCGTGATCACCACGCCATTAAAACCCTGGCTGACGAAGTCCAGCGCCCGGCCGCCAGAGGCGAAATCGCGCACCGTAAAACCCGACAGGTCGAGCGACTGGGCGACGGAGCGCCGCAACTCGTCCTCGTCGTCGACGAGCAGGATCGTCGACGCCTTCATTCAGCAGCCTCTGCAATCGAGGAAGCGGCGGCGTCGAGCACGATGGTGAACACCGCCCCGCCGTCGGGATGGTTCGCAACCGAGAGGCTGCCGCCGAAATCCTTGACGATGTTGTAGGAGATCGAAAGGCCGAGGCCGAGCCCGTTGCCGACGCCCTTGGTGCTGAAGAAAGGATCGAAGATGCGGTCGAGGATCGCCGGCGGCACGCCGGGCCCGTGATCGCGGACGACGATCGAGACCTTGCCGCCGTCGCCGCGCTTGGCCGTCAGCGTGATGTCGCGGTTCTCGCGGTCCTCCACGGCGTCCGCCGCATTGGAAATAATGTTCACCAGCACCTGCTGCAGCCGGACAGTGCCGGCGATGACCACCGGCGGGTCCGCGCCGAGATCGACCGAAACGGCCGCGCCGGCGCCCTTCAGGCGGCTGCCGACGATCTCCAGCGTGTCGGCGACGACTTCCGCCAGCGGCACCGGCCCAAGCTTCTGGTTCGGCTTCCGCGCGAAATTGCGCAGGTGGCGGCTGATGGTGGCCATGCGGTCGGCGAGGCTGGAGATACGCGAGACGTTGTCGCGGGCTTCCGCCGCCCGGTCGCGGTCGATCAGCACCGCGGCATTGTCGGCATAGGTCTTCACCGCCGCCAGCGGCTGGTTGAACTCGTGGCTGAGCGCCGCCGACATCTGGCCGAGCGCCGCCAACTTGCCCGCCTGCACGAGATCGGCCTGCGTCTGCCGCAGGCGCTGCTCGGTCGCGCGCCGCTCGGCGATCTCCAGTTCGAGCTGGCTGTTGGCGGCCTCCAGGTCCGCGGTTCGCTCCTCGACGCGCCGTTCCAGTTCCTCGCGGGCGCTTCTCTGCATCTCCATGCGCTCGGCCAGCCGCGACCGCCGCTGCAGCACGATGGCGCCGAGCAGCGCCGCGAGCCCGAACAGCAGCAGGGCGGCGGTCATGGTGGTCAGCGCCTGCGCACGCGCCGATGCCGTGTCCGTCAGCACGCTCACCGTCCACCCCGCGTCCGGCATGTCTTCCGAAAGCTGCAAAAATTCGCGGGAGCCACGGTCGCCGGCGATCGTCAGGAAATAATGACCGGCCTCGGGTTTTCCGCGCGACACCGGCAGCTCGCGCAGTCTGGCGTCGGCGTAGCGGCGCGATTCGGCGGTGCGGGCGAGACGGTCTTCGGTCAGCGGCTTGAGGCTTGCATAGAGCCAGTCCGGACGCCCGCTCATGAAGACGATGCCTTCGGGGTCGGTGACGATGATCTCGTTGTTGCCGCCCTTCCAGGAGGCTTCGACGGCGTCGATGTCGACCTTGAACACCACGACGCCGCGCACGGCATTGTCGAGCATGACCGGCGCCGAAAAATAGTAACCGCGCTTCAGCGAGGTCGTGCCGAGCGCGAAGAAACGGCCCAGTCGCCCCGCCATCGCGTCCTGGAAATACGGGCGGTAGGTGAAATTTTCGCCGACGAAGCTGATGTCGCTGTCATGGTTGCTGGCGGCGATCGTCTCGCCGTCGGTCTTCATCACATAGACGTCGGACGAATCGAGAAGCGCGTTGATCTCCTTCAGATAGGCGTTGGCCTCGGCGCGCAGCGCCGGATCGTCGGGATCGGCGAGCAGTTGGCGGATGAGTTCCTGGTCGGCGATCAGCCTCGGCAGCGGCTCGTAGCGGCGCATCTGGCCCGACAGTGCGGCGACCGCCAGCCGCAGCGTCGTCTGGCCGCGCGAGGCGGCTTCGTCCAGCGCCGCGCGGGTCGCGAAGCGATGGACCGAGACCCCGATGACCGCGGCGGCCACCGCCAGCAGCAGCGTGATCCAGATGCTTCGTGCGCTGAGGATTTTTGAAACCATCGGCCACCATAGACCGTGGCACGCTCGCCACGGCAGCCGGATATTACAGGACCGGCCCGGCCCGGCACAATCGGCTGTTCGGTGAGCCCTGAACGGAACTGGTAATCTTCATCGCGGCTTGGCAATGTGCGGGAAAATGGAGTCTTCCGCGCGATGGCCAGCAACCCGGCATTCGAGAAACCCAAATCCTGGCGCGAGAACGCGACGCTGCTGGTCGACGTCGCCACCGGCCGCCAGCCGGCCGACCTCGTCGTGCGTAACGGCCGCTGGGTCAACGTGTTTTCCGGCGAGATCATCCCCGGTACGGACCTGGCGATTGTCGCCGGCCGCTTCGCCTATTGCGGCTCGAATGCCGGCCACGCCATCGGCAAGGGCACGAAAGTGGTCGACGCCGGCGGGCGCTATCTCGTGCCGGGCCTGTGCGACGGACACATGCATGTCGAGAGCGGCATGGTGACCGTCACCGAATTCTGCCGCGCCGTCATCCCGCACGGCACGACTTCGATGTTCGTCGACCCGCACGAGATCGCCAATGTGCTGGGGCTGGACGGCGTGCGGCTGATGCACGACGAGGCGATGGCCATGCCAGTCAACGTGCATGTGCAGATGCCGAGCTGCGTTCCCTCCGCGCCTGGCCTGGAGCATGCGGGCGCGGCGCTTTCGGTGACCGACGTGGCCGAGGCGATGACCTGGCCGAATATCATCGGGCTCGGCGAGGTGATGAATTTTCCGGGCGTGATCGCCAACAACGAGGTGATGGCCGGCGAGATCGCCGAGACCGTGAAAGCCGGCAAGGTGGTGGGCGGGCACTACGCCTCGCCCGATCTTGGCCCGGCCTTCCACGGCTATGTGGCAGGCGGGCCGGAGGACGACCACGAGGGCACGCGCGCCGAGGACGCCATTGCCCGCGTGAGGCTGGGCATGAAGGCGATGCTGCGGCTGGGCTCGGCCTGGTACGACGTCGCCGCGCAGATCAAGGCGGTGACGGAGCAGGGGATAGACCCGCGCAACTTCATCCTGTGCACCGACGACAGCCATTCCGGCACGCTGGTGCATGAGGGCCACATGGACCGCGTCGTCCGGCACGCCATCGCGCAGGGGCTGAAGCCGGTGACCGCCATCCAGATGGCGACGATCAACACCGCCGAGCATTTCCGGCTTGCCCGCGAGATCGGCTCGATCGCGCCGGGCCGGCTGGCGGACTTTTTGATCGTCTCCGACCTGCCCACCTTGAAAATCGACGAGGTTTTCGCGCGCGGTGTCAAGCTGGCCAAGGACGGGAAACTGGTCCTCGACATCCCCGCTTACGACTATCCCAAGAAAGCAAAAAACACGGTCAAACTCGGCAAGAGGCTGAAGGCCGCGGATTTCGACATCGCCGCGCCCAAGGGCGCCAACGAGGTCCGCGCGCGCGTCATCGGCGTCATCGAGAACCAGGCGCCGACCCGCGCGCTCGAGGCCGATCTCGGCGTCGAGAACGGGCTGGTGGCGATGGACCGGGCAAACGACGTCTGCCAGATCGCGCTGGTCGAGCGGCATCGCGGCACCGGCGCCGTCACCAATGCCTTCGTCTCCGGCTTCGGCTATGTAAAGGATTGCGCCATGGCGTCGACCGTCGCGCATGACAGCCACCACATGATCGTCGTCGGCACCAACAAGGCCGACATGGCGATGGCCGCCAACCGGCTTGGCGAGATCGGCGGTGGCGTGGTGCTGATCTCGGAGGGCAAGGAGCTTGCGCTGGTCGAGATGCCGATCGCCGGCCTCATGTCGGACGAGCGCGCCGAAATCGTCGCGGAAAAGGCCGACCGGCTGACAAAAGCCATGCGCGACATGGGGTGCTCGCTCAACAACGCCTATATGCAGCATTCGCTGCTGGCGCTGGTGGTCATCCCCGAACTGCGCATTTCCGATGTCGGGCTGGTCGACGTGACCACCTTCCAGAAGGTGGACCTGTTCCTCTGATTAGCGCCAGCCCTACTGCCCGACCGCGATCCTTATCACGTTGAGCGGCGTGGTGATGATGACTTCCACCGCCGAGGTCAGCGTGCCGGTGATGCCGCGCGTCAGCGACGCGGCGCGCTGGTCCGCTTCTTCCTGGCTGCTGACCAGGCTGCTATTCTGCTTCAGCCGCTCTCCGAGGATTTTGATCAGCACCGGATTGTCTGCGAATTTCGTGTGGTTGAGGCGGTCGCCGGAATCAACCTTCGAGAGGTCCACGGCGATTACGCCGAGCTTGGCGAGATCGGCCGCGTCGCCATAGTCGCCGACCCTCGGCTGGCTGCCGGCGATGAGGCCGGAGATGCGAAGCGCCCGGTCGTCGCTCGACAGGAACAGGATGAACGGCTTGTCCGGAACGCCGTAGCGCGCCATCTGCGACTTGAACACGTCGACGTCGATGTCCGGCGACGCCAACACCACGTCGCCCAGCCGGTTGCCGAGGTCGCGATCGCCGGAGATCGCCAGTTGCCTGAGCGCCTCCATCGTCACCCAGTTGCCCATCGAATGCGCGATGATGTCGATGCGCTTGGCGCCCGCCTTGGCGACCAGCCGCAGCGTTTGTTCAAGCGCGTCGCGGGCCGCACTTGCGCTGTTGTTGTCATAGACATAGTCGACCGTGCGCCCGCCCGACGCCCAGGTGAACAGCACCGGAGTTCCCTGATAGCCGGAATCGTGCACGATCTGCGTCATGCGGTAGACGGCGCCGTCAAAGGCTGTGTTGTAGCCGTGGATGAAGACCAGAGCGCGGCCGTGATGTTTGGCAATATCGGCGCGCAGGGCCTTGAGAAAGGCTGGCTCGTCATAGGCGGTGACCGATTCGGCCACCATGAATTTTGCGGGGTCGGTGGGCTGGTTCTTGGTGCGGCGCTCGATCTCGCCGGTCTTGTGGATCGCCGGGACGGTCATGTCGACCTTGGCGTAGCTCACTTGCGGCGAGCGCCTGCCGTCAAAAACTTCCTCCGGCCGCTCGGCCTTGTGGCGCGTCGTCGCCACGAAGATGTCGTGGCGTCCGGCAATCTCGCTGGCCGGCGCGGCAACGACAGCCGCGGCGATCAGGTCGCGTGTCGCCTGGCCGGCGCAGCCGGCAAGGGCAAGCGCGCAAGCAACCAGCAGCACAAGTCTTGGCAGACGGCCCCCGGCCATGATCCCCCTCGATGGCGGTGAAAACGATGCTTGTCCGCCTTGATAGCCTTCCACGTGTGCCCGGTCCAGCGCGGCGGGCCGACGCTGCGAGGACTGCTAGGCTCATGATCCTGGGCGGCGCCGTCCTCACCTGGCGTTGGCGTCGCCGTGCCATTCGTGCAATAGCCCGGATGAGAACCAAGCTTGCCGGGAAACAGGGCATGACCGATTTTGCCGAGGGCGTCGCGACAGCGGCTGCGGCACTGCGCGAACTCTTCGCGGAGACGCCGCTGCAGGAAAACCTCTATCTCTCCAACAAGACCGGCGCGCGCATCCTTTTGAAGCGCGAGGATCTTTCACCGGTGCGATCCTACAAGATCCGCGGCGCCTTCAACTTCTTCCGCAAGGCGCTGAAGGCCGGCAACCCTGCAGAACTCTTCGTCTGTGCCTCGGCCGGCAACCACGCCCAGGGTTTTGCCTTTGTCTGCCGCCATTTCGGCAAGCGCGGCGTGGTGTTCATGCCGGTAACGACGCCGCAGCAGAAGATCGACAAGACAAGACATTTCGGCGGCGAGTTCGTCGAGATCAGGCTGGTCGGCGATTTTTTCGACGATTGCCTGAAAGCCGCGTTGGCCTTCGCGGAGGAAAGCGGCGGGCACATGGTGCCGCCCTTCGACCACAAGGACATCGTCGAGGGCCAGGCGACGGTCGCCTATGAGATCGCGGCGCAGATGTTGGACAGGGCGACGCCGGACATCGTCATCCTGCCGGTCGGCGGTGGCGGGCTGGCGGCCGGCGTCACGCGTTATCTCGGCGGGCAAGGCAAAAAGCTGCGCTTCGTCTTCTGCGAGCCGGCCGGCGCGCCGAGCCTGAAAGAAGCCTTGCAGGCCGGGAAGCGGGTGAAGCTGGCAAAAGTCGACAATTTCGTCGACGGCGCGGCGGTGGCCGAGATCGGCCGCGAGCCGCTGCGCCATCTCAAGGATTTTCCGGAGGATTCTGTCCGGCTGATCCCGGAGAACCGGCTGTGCGCCACCATGATCGAGATGCTGAACATCGAGGGTGTGGTGCTTGAGCCCGCGGGCGCGCTGGCGATCGACGCGCTCAAGGATTTTTCGAGGCGCGAGTTGAAGGGCAAGACCGTCGTCGCCGTCGTCTCCGGCGGCAATTTCGACTTCGAGCGATTGCCAGACGTGAAGGAACGGGCGCTGCGCTTCGAGGGTCTCAAGAAATATTTCGTCTTCCGCTTCCCGCAGCGTCCGGGCGCCTTGCGCGATTTCCTGGCGCTGCTCGGGCCGGACGACGACATCGTGCGGTTCGAATATCTGAAGAAATCCGCGCGCAACTTCGGCTCGGTGCTGATCGGCCTGGAAACCAGGGATTCCAGAAACTTCTCCGTGCTGGCGAAACGGTTTCACGAAGCGGGATGGGCCTATCAGGACATCACCGACAACGAGACGCTGGCGGGCTTCATCATATGAGCGGCCGGATCAGTATGCTGTCGCTTGATCACATCGTGCTGTGCGTGAACGATGTGCCGACGACGATCGCGTTCTATCGACGTGTTCTCGGAATGCGGGCGGGCGAGGAACGGCCGGGAAAATGGTCGCTGCATTTCGGATCGAACAAGATCAGCCTGCAGGATGCGAAGGCATCGCCGTCGATTGCTGCGGCAACGGTTCCAGGAAGCGGCAATTTCTGCCTTCTCACGGACGTGTCTATCGCTGAATTTGTTGCCCATCTGAAGCGGGAGAATGTGCCGATCATGGATGGACCTGCCGAGCGGCATGGCGCCGTCGGGCCGATCCTGTCGGTTTATTTCAACGATCCGGATGGCAATCTCGTCGAGGTCAGCAATCGGCTGTAACGGGCGTTCTCATCTCAAACGGAGACTTGGCGTTGTGACGGTCTTCATCCTTTTGTTCCGCGGCGTCGGCGGCGCGACGCAACTGCCGACCGGCCCGCTGCGGGAAGCTCTGACGGCGGCCGGCTTCGAGAATGTCGCGACCTACATCAACAGCGGCAACGCCGTGGTGCGCACCGGTCTCTCGCGCGACAAGACGGTCGCAAAAGTCGCCGAGATCTGCCGGGAAAAATTCGGTTTCGCCAAGGCGATCCATGCGCCAACGCTGGAAGAATGGTCAAAACTGATCGCCAACAATCCGTTTCCGGATGCCGTCTCGGTTCCGAAATTTCTGCACGCTGCGGTTCTCGAAGAGGCGCCACAGGACAAGAATGTCGCGGCGATCCGCGCCTATGCGAAAGAGGGGGAGAAGATCGAGTTCGTCGGCAAGGTCGCCTATCTCCACACGCCGGTCGGCTTCGGCACGTCGAAGATGGCGGAGCGTTTCGACAAACTGATCGGCGTCGAGAACACCGCGCGAAACTGGAACTCGGTTCTGAAGCTGGAGGAACTGGCGAAGAAGGCGGCCACGGCAGAGGGGATTGGTGGAGGCGCCTGCTAAACGATCCCTGATCGGCTTTACAGGATGTCCCGGGGCGTGAGCCCCGAACTGTGTGACATAAGCCTTAGCGCGGGCTCCGGTTAAACATGAAATGCATGCTGCCAGTCTGTCCGGCCTGGCGGGTCTTGCTTTGACGGGGCATCCCGCCGAAAACTGGTCCGCGAACGGACAGCGGCGGACGGCGCAATTCCATGAGATCGAAATCTGTCGGACTGGCTCTTGTCGCCGTTTTGGTCGCGGTACTGATTTCTGCCGATGGTGCGGCGGCCCAGCAGGCGGGACGCTGGAAGATTTCCGCGGGGCGTGACGCGGCAACCGCGACACTCTACAGCCTGAACACGCTGACCGCCGGAACCCGCACGATCGACTATCATCCGGCCCTCGTGCTGTCCTGCGAGGCGCGCCGTTATCCGGTGTGGCGACAGGCCGTTGTGGTGCGGCAGACGATTTCCGGCGAGGACCGCATCGGCGTCTCGATCCGGCTCGACAATGGCGGCGCCTTCAACGAGCAATGGGTGCTGGCCCAGAAGGGCCGGGCGTTGCAGACCGATGGCGACGAGCAGGTGGCGAGGCTGTCGCGTGCGCGCCGTCTGCATCTGTCATGGCGCTTCGGTGTGTTTTCCGGCCGCGGCGAGGCGGTTTTCGATCTCGCCGGAATCACCGACACGTTGGCGCAACTGGCGCAAGCCTGCGGCACGGATGTCCCATAGGGCCGGTGGATTCGCGGTCATATTCCGCATGCCGTCGGACGGAACGGAATCCGAACATTTTTGGAAAAGAAGGCAAAAACAATGCGATGAGTGCTCTTGCCAAATGAGAACAAAAGCGGTACAAATTATCCGGGATATCGGATCAGCCGGCCTTCATAGTCGATCAAGGGGTATGTATCATGGCGCAGAACACGTTGCGGCTTGTTGAGGACAGATCTGTGGATAAATCAAAGGCTCTGGATGCGGCGCTGTCGCAGATCGAGCGGGCTTTCGGCAAGGGCTCGATCATGCGGCTCGGGGCCAACGACAAGGTCGTCGAGATCGCGACGATCTCGACCGGCTCGCTCGGCCTCGACATCGCGCTCGGCGTCGGCGGGCTGCCGCGCGGCCGTGTCATCGAGATCTATGGTCCGGAAAGCTCGGGCAAGACGACGATGGCGCTGCATACCGTCGCCGAGGCGCAGAAGAAGGGTGGCATCTGCGCTTTCGTCGATGCGGAACATGCGCTCGACCCGGTCTATGCCCGCAAGCTTGGCGTTGACCTGGAAAACCTGCTGATCTCGCAGCCGGACACCGGCGAGCAGGCGCTGGAGATCTGCGACACGCTGGTGCGTTCCGGCGCGATCGACGTGCTGGTGGTCGATTCGGTCGCGGCACTCACCCCTCGCGCGGAAATCGAAGGCGAGATGGGCGATGCGCTTCCCGGCGCCCAGGCCCGCCTGATGAGCCAGGCGCTACGCAAGCTGACCGCCACCATCTCGCGTTCCAACACGATGGTCATCTTCATCAACCAGATCCGCATGAAGATCGGCGTGATGTTCGGGTCGCCCGAGACCACCACCGGTGGCAATGCCCTGAAATTCTACGCATCGGTGCGCCTCGACATTCGTCGCATCGGCGCGGTCAAGGACCGGGACGAGGTCGTCGGTAATCAGACCCGCGTCAAGGTGGTGAAGAACAAGCTGGCGCCGCCGTTCAAGCAAGTCGAGTTCGACATCATGTATGGCGAGGGCGTGTCGAAGACCGGCGAACTGGTGGATCTCGGCGTCAAGGCCGGCGTCGTGGAGAAGTCGGGCGCCTGGTTCTCCTACAATTCGCAGCGCCTCGGGCAGGGCCGCGAGAATGCAAAACTGTTCCTGCGTGACAATCCGGATACCGCCCGCGAGATCGAGACGGTGCTTCGCCAGAATGCCGGGCTGATTGCCGAGAAGCTCATGGAGAACAGCCCGGATACCGGCTTCGACGACGCCGCTGAGATGTGACCGGTTATCCTCCTGACTGTGTCGACCTGCCGCCGGCCTCGCGCCGGCGGTTCTGTTTTGGATCGGCGCGCCCGGACGGGCGCTTCCCGGCAAAGCTTCGGCCAGGGCTTTGCAGGGCCTTGCGGTGTTGTGGACAGGCTTTGGCGCTGCCGCTAAAAGGCCTTTTCCATTTCCCCGCCGCGCGGGATTTCAAAAGGTTTTGGCATGAGTGGCGTCAACGAAATCCGGTCGACCTTCCTCGACTATTTCAGGAAGAACGGTCACGAGGTCGTCGCCTCCAGCCCGCTGGTGCCGCGCAACGACCCGACATTGATGTTCACCAATGCCGGCATGGTGCAGTTCAAGAACGTCTTCACCGGCCTGGAGACACGCAGCTATTCGCGCGCCACCACTTCGCAGAAATCCGTGCGTGCCGGCGGCAAGCACAACGATCTCGACAATGTCGGCTACACCGCCCGACACCTCACCTTCTTCGAGATGCTCGGCAATTTTTCCTTCGGCGACTATTTCAAGGAGCGCGCCATCGAGCTTGCCTGGAACCTGATCACCAGGGATTTCGGCCTGCCCAGGGACAAGCTGCTGGTCACGGTCTATCATACCGACGACCAGGCGGCCGATCTGTGGAAGAAGATTGCCGGCTTCTCCGACGACCGCATCATCCGCATCCCGACCTCGGACAATTTTTGGGCGATGGGCGACACCGGGCCCTGCGGTCCATGCTCGGAAATCTTCATCGACCGTGGCGAGCACATCTGGGGCGGCCCGCCCGGCAGCCCGGAAGAGGATGGCGACCGTTTCCTTGAATTCTGGAACCTGGTCTTCATGCAGTATGAGCAGGTCACGAAGGAACAGCGCATCGATCTGCCGCGGCCTTCCATCGATACCGGCATGGGCCTCGAGCGCATGGCGTCGATCCTGCAGGGCGTCGAAAGCGTCTTTGAAACCGACCTGTTCCGCACCCTGATCGACGCCGCCGCGTCGGCGCTGGGGCGCGGGCCGGACAAGGACAATGTCGCCTCGTACCGCGTCATTGCCGACCATCTGCGGTCGTCTTGCTTCCTGATCGCCGACGGGGTTTTGCCGTCCAACGAGGGCAGGGGCTATGTGCTTCGCCGCATCATGCGCCGCGCCATGCGCCATGGCCAGTTGCTCGGCGCCAACGAGCCGCTGATCTGGAAGCTGGTTCCGGCGCTGCTGCGCGAAATGGGGGCCGCCTATCCGGAACTGGCGCGCGGCGAGGCGCTCATCACCGAGACGCTGAAGCTGGAGGAGACCCGCTTCCGCAAGACGCTGGCGCGCGGGATCGGTCTGCTCGAAGAGGCAACGGCGACGCTCGGCCCCGGCGATATGCTCGATGGCGAGACGGCCTTCAAGCTCTACGATACCTACGGTTTCCCGCTGGATCTGACGCAGGATGCACTGCGCCAACGCAACATCTCCGTCAATCTCGACGGTTTCCAGGATGCGATGGAACGGCAGAAGGCCGAAGCCCGCAAGAGCTGGGCGGGGTCGGGCGAGGCGGCGACGGAAACCGTCTGGTTCGGCGTGCGCGAAAAGACCGGCGCCACCGAGTTTTTGGGCTACGACACCGAGCAGGCCGAGGGCGTCGTCCTGGCGCTGGTGAAGGATGGCGCGTCGGTCGAAACCGCCTCGCAGGGCGAGACTGTCGGCCTGGTCGTCAACCAGACTCCCTTCTATGGCGAATCCGGCGGCCAGATGGGCGACACCGGCACCATTTCCGGCGACGGTTTCCGCTTCGAAGTGACCGACACGCAGAAGAAGGGTGACGGCCTGTTCGTGCATTTCGGCAAGGTTGCGGAAGGCGCGGTACGGGTCGGCGCGACCGCCGAACTCAAGGTCGACCACGCGCGCCGCACAGCGTTGCGCGCCAACCATTCGGCGACGCACCTGATCCACGAAGCGCTGCGCGAAGTCCTCGGAACCCATGTCGCCCAGAAAGGCTCGCTGGTGGCGCCCGACCGGCTGCGCTTCGACATCTCGCACAACAAGCCGGTCTCGTCCGATGAGCTTGAGCAGGTCGAGTTTATGGCCAACGAGATCGTCGTGCAGAACAGCCCGGTCACGACGCGCCTGATGTCGGTCGACGATGCGATCGCCGAAGGTGCGATGGCGCTGTTCGGCGAAAAATACGGCGACGAGGTGCGCGTCGTGTCGATGGGCACGGGCCTGCACGGCGCGAAATCCAACCGGCCCTATTCTGTCGAGCTGTGCGGCGGCACCCATGTCCGCTCCACCGGCGACATCGGGCTTGTGCGCATCCTCTCCGACAGCGCGGTGGCGGCCGGCGTGCGGCGCATCGAGGCGCTGACCGGCGAGGCGGCGCGAAAGCACCTTGATGAGCAGGACCGGCGGCTGAAGGCCATCGCCTCCGCGCTGAAGGTTTCGCCGGGCGACGCGCTGTCGCGTGTCGAGGCGCTTGTCGAGGAGCGCAGGAAGCTGGAGCGCGAATTGGCCGACGCCCGCAAGAAGCTGGCGCTTGGCGGCGGCGGAAGCGATGGCGGCGGCGCGGAAAAGGAATCCGTTGCGGGCGTTAGCTTTCTCGGCAAGTCGGTTTCCGGCGTGTCACCCAAGGATCTGAAGCCACTGGCCGACGAGGGCAAGAAGAGCCTTGGCTCCGGCGTCGTCGTCTTCGTCGGCGCTGGTGACGACGGCAAGGCAAGCGTGGTGGTCGCTGTGACCGATGATCTCACCAAACGCTTCAGCGCGGTCGACCTGGTGCGCGTCGCGTCCTCCGCGCTTGGCGGGCAGGGCGGCGGCGGCCGGCCCGACATGGCGCAGGCGGGCGGTCCGGACGCAACCCGGTCGGCGGAGGCGATTGCGGCAGTCAAGGCGGCGATGCTGGCCGCCTGATTCGCGCAGCGTGTATCAACGAGCCCATAGGCGCGCGATGACTTACCCAAGGATGCTCCGGCTGAAAACAGCCGGCGGCCGGGTCAGTCGCTGAACACCTCGTATTTCTTGATCGTCTTGGCGTCCGCGTTCAGGACCAGCGACCCGCTGTCCTGAAGAATCAGGGCGTCGAGCGGTACGATTATGTCCTCGTCATCGTCCCTCAGGCCGGAACCGTCCACGAGGTCGACCGCAACTGCCGTAGCCCTCTGCTTGGTCGGCCCCAGGGCCTCCTCGATCTCTCCGATCTTGTTTCCCCTTGTGTCGAGAACGTTCATCTCTTCGATGGCATCGGCGGTCAGGTTGAAGGGGTGCACCACGACCTCGTCGTCAATGTCGACCAATTTTGTCTTAGCATGTGCCAAGGTGGATGCGCCGATGATCAGCGTGGCGGCCAAGATGGGAAAGCGCATGGTGCGGTCATCCTAGATGATCTGACGAGGAGGACGCGGCGGGACCGAAGCCAACGCGCCGCGACGCTTTCGAATGGAGACCTGCGGCGCTCGTTTTGGCTGGTCGGCGCAAATCTCCGGCAATGGGTCTCAGGCCATCGCCTTCTGCAAATTCTCGTCGACCTTGTCCAAAAAGCCGGTGGTCGAGAGCCAGGGCTGGTCGGGGCCGATCAGCAGCGACAGGTCCTTGGTCATATAGCCGCTCTCGACCGTCTGAATGCACACCTTTTCCAGCGTGTCGGCGAACTTCTTCAACTCGGCGTTGTCATCCAGCTTGGCGCGATGCGCGAGACCGCGCGTCCAGGCGAAGATCGAGGCGATGGAGTTGGTAGAAGTCTCCTCGCCCTTCTGGTGCTGGCGGTAATGCCGAGTGACGGTGCCGTGCGCGGCCTCGGCCTCGACCGTCTTGCCATCCGGCGTCATCAGCACCGAGGTCATCAGGCCGAGCGAGCCAAAGCCCTGCGCCACTGTGTCGGACTGCACGTCGCCGTCATAGTTCTTGCACGCCCAGACATAGCCGCCCGACCATTTCAGCGACGAAGCGACCATGTCGTCAATCAGGCGATGCTCGTACCACAGCTTCTTCGCCTTGAACTCGGCTTCGAACTCCTGCTCGTAGACCTCCTGGAAAATGTCCTTGAAGCGGCCGTCATAGGCTTTCAGGATGGTGTTCTTCGTCGACAAGTAGACCGGGTAGTTGCGCAGCAGGCCGTAATTCAGCGAGGCGCGGGCGAATTCGCGGATCGATTCGTCGAGATTGTACATGGCCATTGCCACGCCGGAGCCAGGCGCATCGAACACGTCGTGCTCGATCGTGGCGCCATCCTCTCCGACGAATTTTATCGTCAGCTTGCCCTTGCCGGGAAAGCGGAAGTCGGTGGCGCGATACTGGTCGCCGAAGGCATGGCGGCCGACGATGATCGGCTTGGTCCAACCGGGCACCAGGCGCGGCACGTTCTTCATGATGATCGGCTCGCGGAAGATGGTGCCGCCCAAAATGTTGCGGATCGTGCCGTTGGGCGACTTCCACATCTTCTTCAGCTTGAATTCCTCGACGCGCTGCTCGTCGGGCGTGATCGTCGCGCATTTGACGCCGACGCCATGCTTCTTGATGGCGTTGGCGGCGTCGATGGTCACCTGGTCGTTGGTGGCGTCGCGATGCTCGACGCCAAGGTCATAATATTCGAGGTCGATGTCGAGATAAGGGTGGATCAGCTTGTCCTTGATGAACTGCCAGATGATGCGGGTCATCTCGTCGCCGTCGAGTTCGACGACCGGGTTGGCCACCTTGATCTTCGCCATTGAAAAAGCCTTGCTGTTGGGAGCGGAAGCGGCCGTCGCCCGTATGGTTTTGGCCAGGGAATTCGGTTCGTATATCAAAGCATGATCGATTGCGGCAACTTCAATTCGCCGTTTGCCGTGCCGTGTTCCGGAACAGCAGGAACACGGCGTAGAGCGTGACGATTCCCGCCATCACGCCGGCCAGTCTCGCCAGCGCCGGCTCCTCCTCGACGGTCCAGCCCTGATCCTGCACGAACACCATGATGAAGGCCACGAGGAACTGCACCGCGATATAGCGACCGTGCGGATAGACGGTCTGCAGGAAGGTCGCAGCCCAGACTCCGAGGCCAAGAGCGATCTGGCACCAGAGCGGCTTCGATTCGATGAACGGGAGCATGGCAAAAGCGACGACGCCGGCCAGAAGACAGCCGACGAAACGCTGCGCCATGCGCTGGACCACCAGCAGATGCGGGTCGCCGGCGGCGGTGTCGAGCGGAACCACCAGCACAGCGGTTGCCGTCACCATCCCTTGCGCGAAAGGTCCAAGCCCCCAAAAACTGACTGAGACCGACAGCGCGATCATCGCGACGGCCCCTTGAAGCGCGTGCAGCGACGCGCCACGGCGCTCGATCGGCGCTTCGGTCAACCGCCCCGTCATCGGTCCGACAAGGTCATGCCAGTTCCGCCCGCCGCTCAGCGTCGCACCGATCAGCCGTGCCTCGACCAGACCGGCGACGAGGATGCAGCCGGCTGTTCCGACGGCGACGTTGGCGATCCGCTCGAGCGCGAACTGGCCCAGGTGGCCCTGCGGATTGACGGCTTCGCACATCACCATCACGAAGGTGATCATCGTCAGCACCCAGGCATAACTGTGCCGATACACAAGAGCCGAGTACAGGCACCCCCATGTGACCAGGCCCATGACGAGAGCGAAGACGATGGGGTAAGGGGAGATCAGCGGGCCGAGCAGGAATGCGGCAGCAGCCCCGAAAATCGTGCCCAGCATGCGCAGCAGGCCGCGGTACAGCGATGCGCCAAAACTGTCCTGCGTGACCATGACGGCGCTGATCGCCGCCCACCAGGTGTCCTGCAGTCCCAACGCGTGAGCGGTAAACACGGCAAACGCCACGGAAACGACCGGCTTGAGGGCGACGACTGCCGCCGGCCTCGATTGGCCGAACTTCATACCATGCGCGGTCAGCACGTCGCGGCAATGTTTCCAGACGCGGCGCCACGTGCTTTGCTGGCTCATCGGGGCGACGGACGGGCGGGGCGTCTATTTCTTGCCGCCGGTTTTTGCCGGCGCGGGTTTTTTCCGCTTCTGCGGCATCGGCCCGACATGCGACGACGCCATCGCAATCCATTGCATCAACGCTATGTCGTCCAGGCTCTCGGCGGCGACGATGATGTAGCCTTTCATCTCGCGCCCGGTGAAATTCATGCGCGTCGCACCCGGCCGCGACAGCGCCGTCTTTTCCTGGACCTCGCCGACGCGTGCAAGCAGTGTGCCGTCCTTCATCGTGCCGACCAGCATGTTGCCGTTCAGCGTGAAGCAGATGCCGCCGAACATGCGGATCTCGCCTATGTTCGGATCGTCGCCGAGCGTTGCGCGAATGCGATCCGCCAGTTCGCCTGTCATCGTTCGCTCTCCCGGCCTTCATTTTCCCCGCCAACTATGGCAGGGACCGAACTCCGCCGCAAAGCCATCGCATCGATCCTTCATGTCCGACGCTCCGACCAAGATTCCTCCAAGCCAGTTTACGCCCGTCATCGTGCTGGTCGCCCCGCAGATGGGCGAGAATATCGGCATGGTGGCGCGCGCCATGGCGAATTTCGGCCTTTCGGAACTGCGGCTGGTGGCGCCGCGCGACGGCTGGCCGAACGACAAGGCGACCGCCGCGGCCAGCCGCGCCACGCATGTCGTCGACCGCGCGGTCGTCTTCGACGATTTGCGTGCCGCCGTCGCCGACCTCGGTTTCGTCTTCGCTACGACGGCGCGCGAACGTGACGGCTTCAAGCATGTGCGAGGCCCCGTCGAGGCCGCCCGGCTTTTGCGGGGTCGGGACGCGGCGGGTGTGCGGACGGGAATCTTGTTCGGCCGCGAAAAATTCGGGCTCGACAATGACGAGATCAGCCTTGCCGACGAGATCGTCACCTTCCCGGTCGACCCGGCCTATGCGTCGCTAAACGTGGCGCAGGCGGTGCTGCTGATGGCCTATGAATGGCGCAAGGCCGGGCTGGAGCGCGAGACGGACATCCCGTTCACCGGGCCGCAGATCGTTCCGGCGCCGAAAGAGGAGTTGCACGGCCTGTTCGGGCACCTCGAAGCGGCCCTGGATACCCGCGGTTATTTCCGTCCGCCGGCCAAGAAGGCAAAAATGGTCGACAAGGTCCGCGCGGTTCTGACGCGACCCGGCTTCACGATGGGCGAGATCAAGGTGCTGCGCGGCATCATCTCGTCGCTCGATTATTTTTCGCCGAAAGAGCCGCGCGGCGCCGGTTATCCCGAGCGCAAGGCGGAGGTGGACAGGCTGGCCCATCCGGCGCGCCGGACGGAAGAGGCCGGGGAGGGAAACGATGGCTGAGCGCCCGGTATTGATGTTCGATTCCGGCATTGGCGGGCTGACCGTGCTGCGCGAGGCGCGTGTACTGATGCCCGACCGCCGCTTCGTCTATGTCGCCGACGATGCTGCCTTTCCCTATGGCGCGTGGGAAGAGCCGGCGCTGAAGGCGCATGTCATCGGCCTGTTCGGCAAATTGCTCGATCGCTTCGAGCCGGAAATTTCGGTGATTGCCTGCAACACCGCCTCGACGCTGGTGATCGACGCCCTGCGCGTGGCGTTTCCCGGGCACCCGTTCGTCGGCACCGTGCCGGCCATAAAACCCGCCGCCGAGCGCACCCGCTCCGGCCTCGTCTCGGTGCTGGCGACGCCCGGCACCGTGAAGCGGCAATATACGCGCGACCTGATCACCAACTGGGCGTCGAAATGCCATGTGCGGCTGGTCGGCAGCGACAGGCTGGCCGCACTTGCCGAGAACTATATGCGCGACGGTTTTGTCGACGAGGAGGCGGTGGGGGCGGAGATCGCGCCGTGCTTCATCGAGCGGGAGGGCCAGCGCACCGACATCGTGGTGCTCGCCTGCACGCACTATCCGTTCCTGGTCAACCGCATGCGCAAGACCGCGCCATGGCCGGTCGACTGGATCGATCCTGCCGAGGCGATTGCCAGGCGAGCTCTGTCGCTGCTGCCTGAAGTCGGGCAAGGCACATCTTCGCCGGGCGAGCGGTTCGACATCGCGGTCTTCACGTCGGGCAATGCGGGTTTTGCCGAGCGCCGCCTGATGCAGGGATTTGGACTCGCCGTTACGCCGCAGCCGGCTGGACCTGCGACCGCTTGACAACAGCCGAACCGAACACGATTGCCGCCACCGTGACCACATAGGCGGCGATCTGGATGCCTTCCGGCCGGGCGACGTAGCCGACGAGGATGTGCAGAAGGAAGCCGAGCGCATTGGTCTGCGGCAGGATCTCCGACGTGTTCCAGATGTCGTAGCCGAGTGCCGGCAGATAGCCCGCCTGGACCAGGAAGGCGGCGGCTTGGGCGGCGAGACCTGCGGCGAGCAGGATGATGATGACGCCCGTCACCCGGAAAATGTGTTTTAGCGGCACACGCAGCAGCCCGGCGTAGAACAGCCAGCCGACGAGCACGGCGGCGGCGACGCCCAGCAGGCCGCCCTGCAGCATGGCGGCGACGGTGACTTCGCCGTCGATGGCGATGCCGTAGAGGAAAAGCACGGTCTCCGAGCCCTCGCGCAGCACGGCCACGGCGCAGATGATGGCCAGCGCCGACAGCGGCCTGCCGCCGTCCTTGACGGCGCGGCCGATGGCGCGGCTTTGGCCGGCCAGTTCGGCCGCATGCGCGCTCATCCAGATCTGGTGCCAGCCGAGCATGCCGACGGTGACCAGCAGCACCCCGGCGTTGAAGACTTCGGTGCCGTTGCCCTCGAACAGGTTGGCGAGCCCGTCGGCGAACAGGGCGACGAGGCCCGCGCCGCAAAGGCCGGCCGCGACGCCCGCCGCCACCCATCGGGCGCGGCCGGCGATACCCTTGCTCGCCGCAAGCACGATGGCGACGATCAGCGCCGCCTCGAGCGTCTCGCGGAAGACGATGACGAAGGTCGACAGCATGGCAGTCACTCCGCGAACAGATTGCCGAGGGCGGTGTCCATGTGGCGCTCACCGAAGAAACCATAGCTGCCGGCGGCCAGCGGCCCAATGTGGAACGTCATCTGCTTGCCGCCGCCGATCACCTTCTCGACATGAAAATCGTTGCTCTCGAATTCTTCCGCCGTGGGATCGGCGTTGACGACCATCAGCGAAAACTGCTCCCCGGCCGGGACGCTGAGCGTCTGCGGCTTGAAGCGATGATCCTGGATGGTCAGCGTGAAGGATTTTTCGTCGGCCAGCGCCTTGGGCGGCAGGCTGGACACAGCCAGGAAAGCCGCAGCCGAAATGGCGAGCAGCGAGGAGAGGCGGGCTGTCATTGGCGGAACCTTTTCGAAACGTGCTTGCCGCAGCCTGAGTGGGCAGACGTTGGCAAAAATATAAAGATGATGCTCAATGTCAAGTAAAATCGGACTTTGGAAATCCTCTAAATACAATAAATACAATGTGTTAGCAGGATGTATCGATCTGTCTGCGCCAGCGGAACTGCTGCGCCGTGAGGGCGTTGTCAGCATAATTCTTCGAAGGAGTGACAAGTCATGCCTGCCAAATCGAAAGCCCAGCAGAAAGCCGCCGGCGCAGCGCTCTCCGCCAAGCGCGGCGACACGAATAAGAGCGAGTTGAAGGGAGCCTCGAAAGGGATGTACGAATCCATGAGCGAGAAACAGCTCGAGGAGTTCGCCGAAACCAAGCGCAAAGGCTTGCCGGAGAAGAAGGGCTAGTTCCGCAAGGCGACGATGGCCGGCGTCATGCGAGGGCCGGTTATCGATGTTGGGTCTCTTTCATCCTTGCCGCATGGCGCCCTGTCGGGAAACCAAGCTGGGCTCGATGCATTCCGCCGCGAAACCTCCACGAAGCAATCTTGTACCTCCCACAGATTTAGTGATTGATAGACATCGTTAGCGGGCTAATGATTGTCCGGAGGCGGGGGAGCAACGCCTTGTGGAGGAAATAGTGAAGACAAAATGGAAACGGCTGGCCCGGCCCGCCTTGCTTGCGCTAGCCGGCGTGGCTGCGACGGGAATTGCGCGCGCGGACGATGCCAGGCTGGTGCAGGGAGACGACCCCTACTACAAGCAGGCGGATAGCGCGCTCACCGAAATCCTGAAGCGCCAGAAGAACACCAACCGGGCCAGGAACGTGATCCTTATCGTCGGCGACGGCATGGGCTTTTCCACGGTGACCGCGACCCGGATCTTCGAGGGCCAGCAGCGCGGGGTGGATGGCGAATCCAATGTGTTGGCCTGGGAGGGCTTTCCTTATCTGGCCGCATCAAAAACCTATTCGGCCGATGCGCAGATCACCGACTCGGCGCCGAGCGCGGTGGCCATGACCACGGGCGTCAAGACCATCAACGATTTGATGGGTTTGAACCATACGGCAAAACTCGGCTCCTGCGAGGACCAGAAGACCAAGCAGGTGACGACGCTTTGGGAAATGGCGGAAACACTCGGCATGTCCACCGGCGCGATCACCACGGCCCGCCTGACCCATGCAACGCCGGGCGCCACCTATGCCCATATCGCCGACCGGGACTGGGAGTCCGACGCCGAGATGACCCCCGAGGCGGTGGCCGGCGGCTGCGTCGACATTGCGAGGCAACTCGTCGAGATGAAATATGGCGACGGCCTGGAGGTCGCGATGGGTGGCGGCCGCGCCTATTTCATGCCGGCCGGCGCCAGCGATGCCGAGTATGGGGACGCCGACAAGAAGAAGGGCCGGCGCAAGGACGGCAAGGACTTGACCAAGGCCTGGACCGATCGCTACGGCGACAAGGGCGCCTATGTCTGGAACAAGGAGCAGTTTTCGGCGATCGACCCGGGCAAGACCGATCACCTGCTTGGCTTGTTCGAGCCCTCGCACATGCAATACGAACATGATCGGCCGGGCGACAAGGCGGGCGAACCCTCGCTCGCCGAGATGGCCGAGAAGTCGATCGACATTCTCTCGAAGAATCCGGAGGGCTACGTACTGCTTGTCGAGGGCGGCCGCATCGACCATGCCAGCCACGAATCCAACGCTTACCGCACGCTGTCGGACGGCGCGGCGATGAACGAGGCCGTCAAGGCGATCCTGCGCAAGGTCAATCTGGATGAGACGCTGATCGTGGTAACCGGCGATCACAGCCATACGCTGACCATCTCCGGCTATGCAAAGCGCGGCAATCCGATCCTCGGCATCTCCGTCGGCGTCGACGATGAGCCGATCTACGGCAAGGATGGCAAGACCTACACCACCATCGGCTTCGCCAACGGACCGGGCGCCTCGGAAAAGCCGGCGGAGCGGCCGATGCTGACCTCGGAAGAGACGACGAAGCCGGATTTCGTGCAGCATTCGCTGGTGCCGCTCGGCAGCGAGACGCATGGCGGCGAGGATCTCGGAATCTATGCGATCGGGCCGTGGGCGCACCTGTTCCAGGGGACGGTGGAGGAGAACTACACCTTCCACGTCATGAACTACGCCTCTAAGATCGGCGAACGGCTGCAGAAGAAGTAGACTGTTCGCCAATGGTTTCGGCGGAGCGGCTCGTCCTCGCCGCCGGGACGGGCAAGGTTTTGCCCGCCTGTGCGAATAAGGATCGCGACTGTTCGTTGACAACCGCACCGGTTTCCCTTATCTCGCCGCCATCGCCGGGCCGAAAGGTCCGGCGTCTTATTTGACGTGTCCCGTGGGTCTTTTCCGCAAAGCGTGCGTGGAAGATCCTGTCAGGTCTCGAAAACGGAGGCCAGAGGAGGGCGCGTTTCCTTCACCCGGGGCATGGGCTTCGGGTGGTCTGTTTTGAAAGGGAATGCGATGAGCAAGCGCGAATCCGCGAAGTACAAGATCGACCGCCGTCTCGGCGAAAACATCTGGGGCCGCCCGAAGTCCCCGGTCAACAAGCGTGAATACGGTCCCGGCCAGCACGGCCAGCGCCGCAAGGGCAAGCTTTCCGATTTCGGCCTGCAGCTCCGCGCCAAGCAGAAGCTGAAGGGCCATTATGGCGACGTCTCGGAAAAGCAGTTCCGCAAGACCTATGAGGAAGCCGACCGCCGCCGCGGCGACACTTCCGAGAACCTGATCGGCCTCTTGGAATCGCGCCTCGACGCCGTCGTCTACCGCGCCAAATTCGTGCCGACGATCTTCGCCGCCCGCCAGTTCGTCAACCACGGCCACATCAACGTCAACGGCAAGCGCGTCAACATCGGCTCGTACCGCTGCAAGGCCGGCGACGTGATCGAGGTGCGCGAGAAGTCGAAGCAGCTTGTGATCGTGCTGGAATCGGTGGCGCTCGCCGAGCGCGACGTGCCGGATTACATCGAGGCCGACCACAACAAGATGACCGCCACCTTCACCCGCGTTCCCGGCCTGGCCGACGTGCCGTTCGCGGTGCAGATGGAACCGAACCTGGTGGTCGAGTTCTACTCGCGCTGATCCAACGAGGATCGCCTGGCATTTCACGAGCGGCGGGCTTCCCGCCGCTCGTTTTATTTTGGGCCACGACATATCCGATCTCGAATACGGTTTGCCCTTGCGTCTAACAGTCGTTCGGGAATATCGAAGGCTTCTTCCGCCGCGCCTCCCCCTCGGGTTTCGATCAAAACTGGAAGACGCTGACGCATGGATCTCGATACAATCGACAGGCCGCTCGCGCCGGATATTCAAGCGGCCGACGACGGCCAGGCCGACAGCTACCATCCACTGTTCCGCGACGTGCCGTCTTCCGTCGCCTTCAACAAGCTGCGCAAGCGGCTGCTGCGCCAGGCGCGCGAGGCGATCGAAAATTTCGGCATGGTGCGGCCGGGCGACCGCTGGCTGGTGGCGCTTTCGGGCGGCAAGGATTCCTATGGACTGCTCGCCGTCCTGCTCGACCTGAAATGGCGTGGCGTGCTGCCGGTCGAGCTGATCGCCTGCAATCTCGACCAGGGCCAGCCGAACTTTCCCAAGCATATTTTGCCGGAATTCCTCGACCGCTACGGCATCCCGCACCGCATCGAATACCGCGACACCTATTCGATCGTCACCGACAAGATCGCCGAGGGCAACACCTATTGCTCACTCTGCTCGCGTCTGCGCCGCGGTCACCTCTATCGCGTCGCGCGCGAGGAAGGGTGCTCGTCATTGGTGCTCGGCCACCACCGCGAGGACATTCTGGAGACCTTCTTCATGAATCTGTTCCACGGCGGCCGCTTGGCGGCCATGCCGCCGAAACTGCTCAACGACGATGGCGACGTGATGTTGCTGAGGCCGCTCGCCTTCTGCGCCGAGGCCGACCTCGCCCGCTTCGCCGAGGCAATGCGTTTCCCGATCATCCCCTGCGACCTGTGCGGCAGCCAGGACGGCCTGCAGCGCAACGCCATGAAGGCGATGATCGACGACATCGAGCGAAAGATGCCGGGCCGCAAGGACACGATGATCCGGGCGCTCGCCAATGTCCGGCCGTCGCACCTGCTCGACCGCTCCCTCTTCGACTTCGCCGCGCTCACCCGATAACAGCGAGATTTTTTCCCATGCATTTTGACGACCAGAATGTCGATTGGCTGACCGTGCTCCTTGCCGAGGCGGCGACTGTGGAGATCATGCCGCGTTGGCGCCGCCTCAGCGCCGAGGACATCCGCCAGAAGACATCGGCCACCGATCTGGTGACGGAAGCCGACGTCAATGCCGAGCGCTACATCACCGCGCGGCTGAAGGAGCGGTTTCCCGCTGCGCTGGTAGTCGGCGAGGAGGCCCACGCAGCCGATGCCTCGGTGCTCGATGGGCTCGGCGATGCAGATTTGGCCTTCGTGCTCGATCCGGTCGACGGCACGCTGAATTTTGCCTCCGGCATGCCGCTGTTCGGCGTGATGCTGGCCGTCGTGGTCAAGGGCGAGACGGTTGCCGGCATCATCCACGATCCGGTCGGCCAGGATTTCATCCTGGCCGTCAAGGGCGGCGGCGCGCATGTCCGCCATGGCGACGGTCGGCTGGAGCCGTGCCGCGTCGCGCCGGCGCTACCGGTGCCGTCGATGAATGGCGCGGTCTCGTGGCACTATACCAAGGAGCCGGAGCGCTCGATGCTGGCGCGCAACCAGGCGAAATTCAACGCGCATTTCAACTTCCGCTGCGCCGCGCACGAATACCGGCTGCTGGCGACTGGCAATGCCCATTTCGTCGTCTACATGAAGCTGATGCCGTGGGATCATCTGCCGGGCACGCTGATCCATGCCGAGGCTGGCGGCTATTCTGCCCGGCTCGATGGTTCGGCCTATCTGCCCTCGCATGTCGGCGGCGGGCTGCTTGCCGCGCCTGACAAGGAAAGCTGGCAGGAGATACGCCGCACGCTCTGGGCGGATTGAGCGCGGCGTTTTCTAACAAGCCCCTAGGCAGTTCCAATAGTCGACCACCATATGGCGGCCGACCGCTAGACAGGGCCTCAATGCCCAATCGTGTCGACGCCATGCTTCGGGTCGTGATGCGGCCGGAACAGCTTTCCGCGCTCGGCGATCAGCACCATGACCAGCCCAAGCCCTGCCACGCCGCAGAAACCGGCGGCCAGCGGCGTCACCGTGCCGTCGAAGGACTGGCCGATCGCGGTGCCGATGATTACGCCGCCGAGCGTCTGGATGAACCCCTGGATAGAAGCCGCGGTGCCCGCGATGTGACCGAGCGGTTCCATCGAGATCGCGTTGAAGTTCGAGCCGATCCAGCCGAACAGAAACATTGCAGCCGCGAAAAGCGTGACAAATACAGGGAAAGGCACCGGACCCGTCAGCGACCACAGGAACCAGATGGCGCTCAAGGTCAGAAATCCGAGCAATGCCGCATGCGACAGGCGCCGCATGCCGAGCTTGCCAACCAGGCGCGAGTTCAGGAAGGACGACACCGCCATCAGGCCGGCGACGCAGGCAAACACAACCGGAAACCAGACGCCGAGCCCGTAGATGCCGACATAGACCTGCTGGGCTGAATTGATGAAGCCGAACAGTGCTCCGAACACGATCGTCGAGGCCAGCGTGTAGCAGACCGACATGCGGTTCGACAGCACGATGCCGAAACCCTGGAAGATCGAGCCGAGGTTGATCGCCCGGCGGTCCTCCGGGTGCTGCGTTTCGGGCATGCGGATATAGGCCCAGAGTGTGATCGCCAGGGCGATGCCGGCCATGACGAGGAAAATCTCGTGCCATTCGCCGACGAGCAGCACGATCTGCCCCAGGCTCGGCGCGATCACCGGGATGATCATGAACACCATGAAGATCAGCGACATGACTTCGGCCATAGCGCGCCCGCCAAAACGGTCGCGCACGATCGACACGGCGATCACGCGCGTGGAGGCTGCGCCGATGCCCTGGATGAAACGCAGGGCCAGAAGCACTTCGAAGCTGGGGGCGAAGGCGGCGACGGTCGCCGCCACGATGTAGATGGCCAGGCCGACGAACAGCGGCTTGCGCCGGCCGAAACGGTCGGAGAGCGGGCCATAGAACAGCAGCGCGGCGGCCATGCCGAGGAAATAGGTGGGGATGATGAGCTGGCGATGGTTTTCGTCGGCCACGCCAAGGCTTTCGCCGATTTGCTGGAGGCCCGGCAGCATGATGTCGATGGCGAGCGCATTCAGCGCCATCAGGCCGGCGCAGATCGTGATGAACTCCCAGCGCGGAAGCGAAAAGGCGAGTTGAGTTGATGTCGAGCTTTGCTGGTCCATCGGAAGACTCCGGTATGCGGCAAAACGAAATGCGCCGGAGGGCCGGCGCATCCATTATTCCAGTGCTGGGGAACCCGGCCCGGCCGGGTCCGGGATCAGGCGGCGCTGCTGACGCTGATGCCTTTTTCCTCGAAATAGCCTTGCAGTTCGCCCGCCTGGAACATCTCGCGGATGATGTCGCAGCCGCCGACAAACTCGCCCTTCACATAGAGCTGGGGAATGGTCGGCCAGTTGGAATATTCCTTGATGCCCTGGCGCAGTTCGTTCGAGGTCAGCACGTTGACGCCTTTGTAATCGACGCCGAGATAGTCGAGGATCTGCACGACCTGGCCCGAAAAGCCGCACTGCGGGAAGCCCGGCGTGCCCTTCATGAAGACCACGACGTCGTTGCCCTTCACTTCGCTGTCGATGTAGTCGTTGATTCCGCTCATGGATCGTCCTTTCACGCCCGCTGGGAGTCGGGCTCGAAACATGACATTCAAATAAACCGATAGACGACCCGAAACAAGACGCCGCGATTCTTTCCCTCTGGTCCAGCCGGTTCCGTGTCATCGAAACGGCGCAAAGCGTGGATTTTTGCGTGGGATCGACTGGATTGGACCGGAGTTCGCGTGAATCGAAAAGCAATTGTCGCGATTGTCCTAATTGTCGCCTCTATCGCTGCAGGGCTCGCTCTCTGGCGTTTCGAAGCGAGCCGTTCGCGCGCGTCCTTCGACCTTGCCGAATTGCCGGCGCCGTGCCGCGAGACGCGTTTCGAGCAGGCCGCTTACATCGTCTGCGAGATCGACCTGCGCAAATACGATATCGGCATTTATCATTCCGGCCCCGATGGAAAGGCCTACGGCTCTCTAGACGTCTTCGATAAGGCGATGGCTGTGCGGGGCACGCCGGTGCAACTCGCGATGAATGCCGGCATGTATCACGAGGGCCTCGGCCCGGTCGGCCTGCTGGTCGAAAACGGCCGGGAATTGTCGCCGGTTGAGACAAAGGAGGGGGAGGGCAATTTTTACCTCGAGCCGAACGGAATTTTCCTAGTCGGCCAGGACGGCAAGCCGGCTGTCATGGAGACCGGGAAATTCCTGGCAGAACGGCCAGCGGTCAAATTCGCCACCCAGTCCGGCCCGATGTTGGTGATCGACGGCGCGATCCATCCGAAATTTCTGCCGGACGGCACGTCGAAATATACCCGCAACGGTGTCGGCGTGCGCGATCCGCACACGGTGGTGCTGGCGATCTCGCTGTCGGAAGTCAGCCTCGGGAGCTTTGCGCGGCTGTTCCGCGACGAGTTGAAATGTCCGAATGCGCTGTTCCTCGATGGAGCGATCTCGACACTGTCGAACGGGCAAAGGACGCTACTGGGCGGAGAATACCCGGTCGGGCCGATCATTGCGGCATCTGCGAGAAACTAGGCTGCTATCGCCCTCATCGCATTCGAGAAACGAAATTCGTCTGCTCACTCCGGCGCGCTGGTCTGCAACGCCAGCGCGTGCAGCACGCCGCCCATATTGCCCTTCAGCGCCTCATAGACCATCTGATGCTGCTGGACGCGGCTTTTGCCGCGAAAACTCTCCGCAACGACCTCGGCGGCATAGTGATCGCCGTCGCCGGCGAGATCGCGGATCGTCACTTTTGCGTCCGGAATGCCTTCCTTGATCAGTTTCTCGATTTCGTGCGCGTCCATGGCCAAAGCGGCAATCTCCTCTGCTCGACATGAGACGTAGGCGACTATCGTATCGGCATCAACGGCAAATCAATCCGGCGCCATGACATATGCGCGCGCCGTGAAGATCGACACCGCGACAAGGCAGACATTGAGCACCACGGACGCGGCACTCAGAACGAACGAGACGACAGCCGGGAACGCGCGAAGATTGCCGCCGCAGCCCACGGCATCGCCATACGAGATGGCTGCCGTCGTCACGATCGATGCCAGGTAAAGGACTACCGCCGCCCGCGGGAAAGGCCTGGGTTCTTTCGCCGTCTGGAAATAGCTCATGAGCATCAGGAAGGCGATCGGCAGCCCGTAGAAGCCGCAGGCCAGGCCGACAGCACCCATATTCTGCCAGGCTTGGGCCCTGATCGCGGCGTCCGACAGGCCGCCGCAGGCATCCGGAGACAGGGAGGTCAGCGCCCATACGAAAGGAGGCCCGGCGAACCAGCAGATGACGACACTTATCCAGAACCCGGCCAGGCAGGCCGCCAGCAGAAAGGTCTTGGTCCTAGTTTCCATTCATAAACTTCGGAAACCAGCCTTCATGCGCGGCCCGCAGCTCGTCGACGGGAATCGCGCGGGCGTCGCCGAGTTTCAGTTCGCGCCCGCCGGTGACGCCGATCCAGGGAGCGAACACGCCGGCTCCTTCCAGGAATTCGCCGAGGAACCAGTCGACCTTTTCGCGCGGGATGGTGACGAGATAGCGGCCCTGGTCCTCGCCGAAGAAGACGGGGATCGGCGAAAGATCCTTGAGCTGATTGACCGTGGCGCCGATGCCGGACGCCATCGCCATTTCTGCAAGCGCTACGGCCAAACCGCCGTCGGAAAGATCGTGGACGGCGGTGGCGACGCCGCTTTCGATCAGTGAGCGGACGAGTTCGCCGGCGCGCTTCTCATGGACGAGATCGACCGGCGGGGGAGGGCCGTCGGCACGGCCGAACAGGTCGCGCAGGTATATCGACTGGCCGAGATGCGTGCCCCAGGAGGCCGGCGCGCCGACCAGGATGATCGCCTCGCCCTCGGCCGCGAAGCCGATGCGCGCCATCTTCGGCCAGTCGGGGATGAGCCCGACGCCGCCGATGGTGGGCGTGGGAAGGATGCCCTGGCCGTTTGTCTCGTTGTAGAGCGAGACGTTGCCCGACACGATCGGGAAATCCAGTGCCCGGCAGGCCTCGCCGATGCCTTGGACCGCTTTGACGAACTGGCCCATGATCTCGGGCCGCTCGGGATTGCCGAAGTTCAGGTTGTCGGTGGCGGCCAGCGGCAGCGCGCCCGTCGCGGTCAGGTTGCGCCAGCATTCGGCGACCGCCTGCTTGCCGCCCTCGAAGGGATCGGCCTCGCAATAGCGCGGCGTGACGTCGCTGGAGAAGGCAAGCGCCTTGGTCGGATGGCCGTCGATGCGCACCACGCCAGCGTCGCCGCCGGGGATCTGAAGCGTGTTGGCCAGAATCAGCGTGTCATACTGCTCCCAAACCCAGCGGCGGCTGGAAAGGTCGGGCCCGCCGAGCATTTTCAGCAGTGCGTCCGCCACGTCCATCTCCGGCACCTCGCCGGCCGGCAGCGGCGCGCGCGCTTTCGGTTCGGTCCACGGCCGGTCATACTCGGGCGCCTGGTCGCCAAGCTCCTTGATCGGCAAATTGGCGACTTCCTCGCCCTGGTGGATCACACGGAAGCGCAAATCGCCGGTCGTGTGGCCGACGATGGCGAAATCCAGCCCCCATTTGTGGAAAATCGCCTCGGCCTGTTTCTCCAGCTCCGGCTTCAGCACCATGAGCATGCGCTCCTGGCTTTCCGACAGCATCATCTCGTAGGCGCTCATGCGCTCCTCGCGCACCGGCACCTTGTCGAGGTCGAGCTCGATGCCGAGGTCGCCCTTGGCGCCCATCTCCACGGCCGAGCAGGTGAGGCCTGCGGCGCCCATATCCTGGATGGCGATGACGGCGCCCGATGCCATCAGTTCCAGGCAGGCTTCCAGCAGGCATTTTTCGGTGAAGGGATCGCCGACCTGCACGGTCGGACGCTTTTCCTCGATCGTATCGTCGAATTCGGCGGACGCCATGGTCGCGCCGCCGACGCCGTCGCGCCCGGTCTTGGCGCCGAGATAAACGACAGGCAGCCCGACGCCTTTCGCCTCGGACAGGAAGATGCCGTCCGTGCGCGCCAGCCCTGCGGCGAAGGCGTTGACCAGGCAGTTGCCGTTGTACCGTGCGTCGAAATTGACCTCGCCGCCAACCGTGGGCACGCCGAAGGCGTTGCCGTAGCCGCCGACACCGGAAACCACGCCGGAAACCAGATGTTTTGTCTTCGGATGATCGGGTTCGCCGAAGCGCAGCGCGTTCATCGCCGCGATCGGCCTAGCGCCCATAGTGAAGACGTCGCGCAAAATGCCGCCGACGCCGGTCGCCGCGCCCTGGTAGGGCTCGATGTAGGATGGATGGTTGTGGCTCTCCATCTTGAAGACCACGCATTGGCCGTCGCCGATGTCGACCACGCCGGCATTCTCGCCCGGCCCCTGGATCACCTGCGGACCCTTGGTCGGCAGCGTGCGCAGCCATTTCTTCGAGCTCTTGTACGAGCAATGCTCATTCCACATTGCTGAAAAGATGCCGAGCTCGGTGAATGTCGGCTCGCGGCCGATCAGAGCGAGGATGCGCTGGTATTCGTCGGGTTTCAGCCCATGCGAGGCGACAAGCTCGGGCGTGATCGGGACGGAATTGGAAATGGTCATCGAGGGCTGGTCGTGCTCGGTTCCGGGGAGGATTTGGGTCGTCATATAGCAACTGCGCGGGGTTGACAGCCCCGCCACGGTCAAAACAGCGCGAAACCCACATTGGGGTGGCCCCAGTCGCGCATTGGCAGTGGCAGTTGCAGGGTTCGGGAAAGGCCGCTAGCGTTCGCCGTTGCGCGACAGGCTAGTCCGGCCTTTGAACCTTCGAAAAATAGTCGCGGCACGAGGTGCTTCATGGAAATAGTCATACCCGGCGCGGCTAGTCTCGGTCTGTTCATCGTCGCCGCTCTGGTGCTCTTGGTCACGCCGGGACCGGCAGTGCTCTATATCGTCGCCCGCTCGATCGAGCAGGGCAGGCTTGCCGGTTTCGTATCCGACCTCGGCATCCATTCCGCCACGCTGGTGCATGTGCTCGCCGCCTCGCTCGGCCTGTCGGCGCTGCTCGCCTCGTCGGCGCTGGCCTTCAGCATCGTCAAATATGCGGGCGCGGCCTATCTGATCTGGATCGGGCTGAAGAAGATCTTCGGCCGCGTCGAACCCCTCGACCTCGACGCCGAGACGCCACGCGCCGACTATGGGCGGCTGTTCCGCGAAGGATTTGTCGTCAACCTGCTCAATCCGAAGACGGCACTGTTCTTCCTGGCCTTCCTGCCGCAGTTCGTCGATGTTGGGCGGGGCCATGTGGCCATGCAGATCGCTTTTTTGGGCTTGCTGTTCACGCTTCTCGGCTTCATCAGCGACGGCTGCTATGCACTGGCTGCAAGTGCCGCCGGCGGCTGGCTGAAGCGCAGCAAAGCCTATCTCAATGTCGAACGCTATGTCAGCGGCGTGGTGTTCATAGGGCTGGGCGTGACTGCGGCGTTCGCCGGCAATCACCGGAAGTAGGATCAGGAGGTTCAATCTGTCCAATGCCCCTCACTTGCGATTTCTAACACTTAGCTTTCGCTGACGGGCTTCGCCCTACTCCAGCTAAGATTTTGAAATCGCTTTCTCTCCCGCAAGGGGAGAGATATCGCGCTTCGCCGTTCCTGCCAGTCGCAGACACTGACAATTGGTGGCGAGGCTGACGCAGGCCCTATCTCTCCCCTTGCGGGAGAGAAAGCGATTTCAACATCTTAACCGAGCGCCGAGCCTGAAAGGCGAGGAAGAAGCGAGGTTAAGTGTTAGAAATCGCAAGTGAGGGGCTATCGACGCCCAACAGCCTCGAATCACCCATAACTGTCATAACCGGCATTGCCGTGGTCGAGCAGGCGCCGCAGCGTGGCAAAACCGCCGGCCACCTGGTCGCGCTTCGACGGCATCGAAAAGCCGATGCGGATGCGGTGGAACACCTTTTCGGCGCGCGCCGGCTTGTATTCGTCCTCGTCGTCGATCAGCACGCCCTCATTGGCGGCGACCTGCTTGAACGTGCCCGACAGCCAAGGCTCCGGCAGCTTCATCCACAGATACGGGATGTTGCGGTGGGAATTGAAGTCGAGGCCGTGGAAGACGCGCCGGGCTACAGCCTCGCGCTCGGCGATCTCGCGGCGAACATCCCCGCGGATCGACTCGGCCTGGCCGGTATTGACCATCTCGGCCGCGAGTTCCGCAAGGATGAAGGGCAGGCCGCCGGTGACCATCTTGTGCGCCGTCTGCACGCGCGGCGCCATGTGGGCGGGGCAGGCGGCCCAGCCGCCGCGCACGCCCGCCGCCACCGCCTTGGACAGGCCGCCGACATGAAAAGTCCGCTCCGGCGCCAGCGACGCCAGCGTCGTGTATCGGCCTTCCAGCAGCGTTGCGTAGATCGCGTCCTCGATCAGCCAGACATTGTACTTTCGCGCCACCTCGACGATCGCCTTCAGACGCTCGATCGGGATCACCGACAGGGTCGGGTTTTGCAGGGCGGGCATGAGGAAGACGAGTTTCGGATGCTGCTGCGCACATAGCCGCTCGAAATCCTCCGCGTCGGCGCCTTCGCCGTCATTGGCGAAAACGACGCTGCGCCGGCCCATCAGATTGGCGCTGCGCGAGATCGAGGCATAGGTAAGTTGCTCGAAGGCGATCTTGTCGCCGGGCGCGGTGACCGCCGCGATAACCGCCATGATCGCCGCATGCACGCCGGTGGTCGGCACGATCGACTGCGCATCGGGCTTCCAGTCGCCTGATGTCAGCCATTTGCGGCCCGCCTCGCGCCAGTCCTGCGGCCAGTTGCGGGTATAGTCGCCGATCTTGTCGGGATGTTTCTGGGTGATCTGGTTGAGCAAGTTGCGGATGATCGCGCTCTGGCCGATTTCGGGCGCCGAGGTCGTATCCATTCTGAGCTTTATCGCCGCAGGCGTCGCCTCGGGAATGACCGACAGCCGCTCCGGCATCTGTTGAGCCATGCTCGGCGTGCGGGCGCCCTCGAGATGGCGGTCGAGCACATAGGTGCCGCGCCCGACCTCCCCGCTCACCAGCCCGCGCTCGCGCGCCACGGCATAGGCGCGTGTCACAGTGCCTATCGTCACGCCGATGTCGAAGGCGAGGTTGCGCTGCGGCGGCAGCTTTTCGCCGGGCGGCAGCGTGCCTTCGCCGATGTCGGTTTCAATCTGGTCCGCCAGGCGCAGATAGAGCGGACCGGTGCCTTTGGTGAGATCGGGGAGCCAATTTGTCATGGGGACAATTTCATATATTGCTATTGTAATAGAGTCAATTCAAAAGATTGTACCTGTCAATCATGACAATCAAACGAGAGGGTATTGCAATGAGCACAATCGAGACATTCTCCCCAAGCGGATCGTTCCGTGAGACCGCTCCGTCAACCGGGATTGCAACGCGTATGGTCCGGCTGCTGTCCAAGGCGGTCGACGGGCTGTCGGCCATGATGGAACGGCGCCGCGGCCGCATGGCCCTTCTGGAAATGACCGACGATCAGTTGAAGGACATCGGCCTGTCCAGGGCGGATGCCGAGCATGAAGGATTGCGGCGTCCCTGGCAGTGAGGCGGTTCAATTGGATCGCGATCACAATGCCAAGCGTCCAGATTGAACCTTTCCGCCAGTGATTGTGCCGGCCACAAGGCCGCACTGACATTTGCAGCAGGCAACATTGTCACATCGACGGAATGGTTCAATTTGGACGCCAATCACAAGGGACTAGGCGGCGGCACCACACGAAGTGTCGCCGGCCGTCCAGCGGCGCAGATCGCCGGAAATGCGTGCGCCCAGCGGCTCGCTCATCAGCGGGCCGAAGGCATCGACGCGCGGC
Organism: Mesorhizobium sp. IMUNJ 23232; assembly: GCF_044326205.1. Lineage (NCBI taxonomy): Bacteria > Pseudomonadati > Pseudomonadota > Alphaproteobacteria > Hyphomicrobiales > Phyllobacteriaceae > Mesorhizobium > Mesorhizobium sp. IMUNJ 23232. The sequence continues at coordinate 53,256 of NZ_JBIRCY010000031.1, read as the reverse complement.
GAGTTGCCCTGCGCCTGCACGACCAGCAGCGGCTTGCCGCCGAAGTTTTTCGCCGGCACCAGCAAGAAGCGCGGCTGGCCGGTCATGGAATTCAGCTCGTTGGCGAAACGATAGGTCTTGAAGGCCGGGTCCTTCGAGGCGAACCAGCATTTGTGCGCGGCGGTCGCCACCACCTCCATCGACCTCAGCGACGCGCTCTTGCCGCCGGAACTGGTCGTGATCTTAGCCGGCTGCGCTTGGCAAGCGGCAAGGACGAGGGCAAGGACGGGCAGGGCGGCTTGTCGCAGTCGCATATCGGATTGTCTCCCATCCGGAAGGTACATTTTGAGGGTAATCAAAGCATCGGGGGTTTACACTGCCTCATCCTCATCCGCCCCTTCGGGGAACAGGCAGAGGCGCTACACTCTAACGCGCTCCGAACCAGGATCATACATCGGCTTGAGCGAAGCTTGCGCTGCAAAGCGTTCCCCGGCGATCTCGATCTGGTAGGATGAAGCGAGGATGTCGGCTTCGGACTGGCCGGTGCAGGGCACGTAGCCCATGCCGATGGCGCCGCCGAGATGGTGGCCGTAATTGCCCGAGGTGACGGTGCCGACGATCTTTCCGTCGCGGACGATCGCCTCGTTGTGGAAGAGCAGCGGCTGCGGGTCGGTCAGGCGGAACTGCACCATGCGGCGCTCCAGCCCGGCCTCGCGCTTGCGCAGGATGGCGTCGCGGCCGATGAAGCCGGGTTTCGATGTCTTGACCGCGAAACCGAGGCCGGCTTCCAGCACATGGTCCTCGTCGGTGATGTCGTGGCCGAAATGCCGGAAAGCCTTTTCGATGCGGCAGGAATCCAGCGTGTGCAGGCCGCAGAGTTTCAGCCCGAACTCCGCGCCGGCCTCCTCGATTGCCTCGAAGACATGGGCGGCCTGGTCGGTCGAGACGTATAGCTCCCAGCCGAGCTCGCCGACATAGGTGACGCGGTGGGCGCGCGCCTCGCCCATGCCGATCTCGATTTTTTGCCAGGTGCCGAACGGGTTGTGTTCGTTCGAGAAATCGTTCGGGCTGACCTTCTTGATGACATCGCGGGCGCGCGGCCCCATCAGGCAGAGCACGCTTTCGGCCGCCGTTGCGTCGGTGATCACCACGAACTCGTCCGTGAGGTGGCGGCGCAGCCAGGCGAGGTCGCGCTGCAGCGTGGCGCCGGGCACGACCAGCAGGAACGCCGTTTCCGACAGGCGGCTGACGGTCAGATCGCTCTCGATGCCGCCGCGCTCGTTGAGCATCTGCGTGTAGACGATCTTGCCCGCAGGTACGTCCATGTCGTTGGCGCAGAGTTTTTGCAGGAAAGGCAGCGCGTCGCGGCCCTCGACGCGGATCTTTCCGAACGAGGTCATGTCGAACAGGCCGACGTCGTTGCGCACCGCGAGGTGTTCGTCGCGCTGGTTGTCGAACCAGTTCTGGCGCTTCCACGAATAGCGGTATTCGCGCTCCTGGCCGTCGCGCGCGAACCAGTTAGCACGCTCCCAACCGGCGACCTCGCCGAAGACGGCGCCGCGCGCCTTCAGGTGCTCGTGCAGCGGCGACCGGCGCACGCCGCGTGCTGACACCATTTGGCGGTAGGGAAAATGGTCGGCATAGAGCAGGCCGAGCGTCTCGACCGAGCGCCGGTAGAGATAGGTCTTGTTGGCCTGGAACGGCTGGACGCGGCGGATATCGACGTCCCACAGGTCGAAGGGTGGTTCGCCGTCCTGCATCCACTGGGCCAGCGCCATGCCGGCGCCGCCGGACGACTGGATGCCGATCGAGTTGAAGCCGCAGGCGACCCAGAAATTGCGCAGTTGCGGCGCCTCGCCGAGGTAATAGCGGTCGTCGGGGGTAAAACTTTCCGGGCCGTTGAAGAAAGTGTGGATGCCGGTCTCGGCGAGCAGCGGAAAACGCTTCACCGCCTTTTCGAGGATCGGCTCGAAGTGGTCGAAATCCTCCGGCAACTGGTCGAAGCAGAAATCCTCAGGAATGCCGTCCATGCCCCAGGGTTTTGCGACCGGCTCGAAGGCGCCGAGCAGGATTTTTCCGGCGTCCTCCTTGTAGTAGGCGCATTCGTCCGGCACGCGCAGCACCGGCAGCCGCTGCAGCCCAGGGATCGGCTCGGTGACGATGTAGAAATGCTCGCAGGCATGTAGCGGCACCGGCACGCCGGCCATTGCGCCGACGCCATGCGCCCACATGCCGGCGCAGTTGACGACATGCTCGCAGGCGATGGTCGTGGCTTCGCCGTCAACAACCGCGGTGACGCCGGTGACGCGGCCCTTGTCCTGGTGGATGGCGGTGACCTTCGCCTGCTCGACGATCTTCGCGCCGAGCATGCGGGCGCCCTTGGCGAGCGCCTGGGTGATGTTGGCCGGGTCGCCCTGGCCGTCCTTGGGGATGTAGACGGCGCCGACCACGTCGCCGATCTCCAGATGCGGATAGCGGGTTTTTGCCTCGGCCGGCGAGATCTCCTCCACGTCGACGCCGCGGGCGCGCGCCATCGAGGCGTTGCGATAGAGTTCTTCCTTGCGCTCGGAGGTCAGCGCCACGGAGATCGAGCCGCACTGGCGCATGCCGGTGGCGACGCCCGTCTCCTCTTCCAACTTGACGTAGAGGTCGGCCGTGTATTTGGCGAGCCGCGTCATGTTGGCGGTGGCGCGCAACTGGCCGATCAGCCCGGCCGCGTGCCATGTGGTGCCGGAGGTGAGCTGCTTGCGCTCGAGCAGGAGGATGTCGGTCCAGCCGAGTTTCGCCAGATGATAGGCCATCGAGCAGCCGGCGACGCCGCCGCCGATGATGACCACGCGGGCCTTTTGGGGAAGGGTGGTCATGCGGCTTTCTTCCGGTAACTGGCGACGAAACGCTTGAGCCGCGTGGCGGCGTCGGCAAGCACGGGTTCGGGCTGGCAGAGGCTGATGCGGATGTGGCCGGCGGAGGCCTCGCCGAAGGAGGAGCCGGGCATCACGGCGACCTTTTCGGCGTCGAGAAAAGCCCAGGCGAAGGCCTCGCAGTCGGGCTCGACCTCGCGCACGTCGAGCATGACGTACATGCCGCCCTCGGAGCCGCGCACGGTGATGCGGTTGAGGCCGGCGACTTCGGCGATAAAAGCCTGCTGGCGGGCGGCGTAGCGGGCGGCGATCTCGGCCACGCCAAAGCGGTTCTCCAGCGCCTGCGTGGCGGCGCGCGAGACGAAATCGGTCAGGCCGTAGGTGGTGACGAGGTTGAGGTCGATGGCAAGCCGGATGATCTCGGCGGGGCCGGTGAGCCAGCCGATGCGCCAGCCGGTCATGCCGTGGCTCTTCGACATGGAGTTGATGACCAGCGTGCGCTCGGCCATGCCGGGGAGCGAGCGGGGCGAGACATGTTCGCCGCCGCCCAGCGTCCAATAGACCTCGTCGGACAGCAGCCAGAGGTCGTGGCGGCGGCAGATGTCGGCGATGCCTTCCAGCGATTTTTTCGTATAGACGGCGCCGGTCGGGTTGTTCGGCGTATTGACGAGGATGGCGCGGGTATTTTTCCTGACCGCCGCCTCGATCGCCGCCGCCTCGGGCTGGAAGCCGGTCTCGGCATGCGTCTCGACCACCGTGAAATCGGCTCCGGCGGCACGGAACGTGCCGGGGTAGGTGGCGTAGTAGGGTGCTACGACGATCGCATGGGTACCCGCATCGAGCACGGTTTGCACGGCGGAATAAAGCGCGGCCTGCCCGCCCGGCGTGGCGATGACCTCGTCGACGCTGGTCGACACGCCTGTGGCCTCGGTGGAAACCTTCGCCATGGCGGCGCGCAAGCCGGGAATGCCGGGAAGCTGCGTATAGTGGTGAAAACCGCCGCGCACTGCCGCCACGCAGGCCTCGACCGTCTCGTATGGCGTGTCGAAATCATGGTCGCCGACCGACAGCATGATAATCGGCTCGCCCGCCTGTTTGCGGGTCATGGCGGCGAAATGCACCTCCCAGCCGTCCCGGCCGGAGGGGATGATGTTTTGGATGCGGGAAGATGGTTTTGGCATTCCGGGTTCCTCACGCTGCCCGGCCGGCAAAACCGGAGATCACCAGCCGGCCGGCCGCGTCGGTCAACGGCGCGAGCGCTTCATAGCCAGGGATCGTGGGATGGAGTGTTTCGAAGCGATGCGTGTGCGTCGCCGTGACAACCACCACCCGCGCGCCGGCCGCCTCGGCGGCGCGGATGCCGGCGGGCGCGTCCTCGAAGACAAGGCAGTCATGCGGCTGCTGGCCGAGCCGCTTGGCCGCAAGCAGGAAACAGTCGGGCGCTGGCTTGCCGCTGGTCACGTCCTCGCCGGCCACCATCAGCGGCGGCAGCGGGATGCCGGCGGCCTCGAGGCGGCGGATGGCGAGCGGGCGCGGCGCCGAGGTGACGATCGCCCAGCGGTCGGCGGGCAGGGCGGCCAGGAAAGCGGCCGCGCCGGCAATCGATTCGATGCCGTCCACATCGTCCATCTCGGCCTGGGTGAGGGCTGCGACCTCGGCCTGAACGTCGACGCCGGGCAGGTTGAGTGCGCGAATCGTCTCGCTGGCGCGCACGCCGTGAATGGTCGGCAGGAAGGCGGCGACGTCGAGCCCATGGCGCGTCGCCCAGGCCGCCCAGACGCGCTCGGCGGCGGCAATCGAACTCAGCAGCGTGCCGTCCATGTCGAACAGGAAGGCGCCAAAGGCGTGGTCGGGGAAGGGCAGGGTCATGTTATGCGCGAAGCCTCAGGTTTTCGGGGTCCCAGAGCGGCTTGTCGGGCTGGACAGTGGCGACAAAACGGTCGCCGAAAATCTCCACCTCGACCTTCGTGCCGGGAACGGTCAGGTCGGCGCGCAGCATGCCCAGCGCGATCGACTTGTCCACCCTGTAGCCCCAACCTCCTGACGTCGTCTCGCCGACGATGCTCCCGTCATGCCACAGCGTCGACATGTAGGGCGCGTCGCAGGGGCCGGGATCGTCCAGCGTCAGCGTCACGAATTTTTTCGTCACGCCCTGCTGCTTTTCGTTCTGGAGGGCTCGCTTGCCCGCGAAGGCTGGCTTGTCCCATTTGACAAAACGCTCCAGCCCGCCCTGCAGCACCGAATAGTCGGTCGAGAGGTCGCCCTTCCAGGCGCGGTAGCCTTTTTCGATCCGCAGCGAATCCAGCGCGAACATGCCGAACGGTTTCAGTCCGTGCTTCTGGCCGGCGGCCCAGACCGCGTCGAAAATGGCCGGCGTGTCCTCGACCTTGGTGTGCAGCTCCCAACCTAGTTCGCCGGCAAAGGAAACGCGCACCAGTTGCAGCCAGCGACCGGCGATCTGGCAGGACTGGTGCGACAGCCAGGGTTTCGACAGGTCGGCGTCGGTAACTTCGGCGAGGATTTCGCGCGATTTGGGACCGGAGAGAATCTGGCAGGAGAAGTTCTCGGTGACATCAACCAGAGTTATTTCACGGTCTTGCGGCAGGTTCTTCGCAAGCCACTCGAAGTCGTGGCTCTGCGCGACGGCGGCGGTGATCAGGAAGAAAAAGTCCTCGTCGAGCGCCATGATCGACATTTCGGTTACGATGCGGCCTTGTTCGTCGGCAAAATATCCGAGGCCGATGCGGCCGGGTTTTGGCACGATGCCGGTGATGAGCGATGACAGCCAGTCGCGTGCGCCCGGGCCTTGCAGGCGGAAGCGCGAGAATCCGGGCAGGTCCAGAATGCCGGCGGCGTCGCGTACGGCAAGACATTCCTCGCGGATGCGCGGCTCCCACGGGCCGGCGCGGTCGAAGGTCTGGGTGGATTCTTCCGAGGTGTCATCGCCGGGTCTTGCATACCAGGTGGCACGCTCCCAGCCATTGTAGGCGTTGAACTGGGCGCCAAGCGCGGCAATGCGGTCGTGGATCGGCGACAGTTTTTGGTTGCGGCCCGCCGGCCAGGCATGGCGGGGGAAGGAAATGGCATATTCGTTGCCGTAGATTTCGAGGCCCTTGGCGACGCAATAGTCCTTATCCGCCGTGAAGGCGGTGAAGCGGCGGGGGTCGCAGGACCACATGTCCCATTCGGTATGGCCTTGCGTGACCCATTCGGCCAGCACCTTTCCGGCGCCGCCGGCCTGGGCGATGCCGAAGGTGAAGACGCAGGCTTCGAAGGCGTTGGGCACGCCGGGCATCGGACCGATCAGCGGGTTGCCGTCCGGCGCATAGGGGATCGGGCCGTTGATGACCTTGCTCAGCCCCGCCGTGCCGAGGATCGGCACGCGGCGAACCGCGTCGTCAAGATAATGCTCCAGCCGGTCGAGATCGTCCGGGAAGAGTTGGAAGGAAAAATCATCCGGCATTGGATCGTTGTGGCCGGCCCAATGCACCCGGCAGTTGCGCTCGTAGGGGCCGAGATTCATGCCGCTCTTTTCCTGCCGCAGGTAGTAGGACGTGTCGACGTCGCGCAGCAACGGCAGTTTTTTGCCTTGCTCCTTCGTCCAGGCGGCGAGCTCAGGGATCTCCTCGAACAATATGTACTGGTGGCTCATCACCATCATCGGCACGTCGCGGCCGAACAGTTTTCCGACCTCCTGGGCGCGGTAGCCGGCGGCGTTGACCACGTATTCGCAACGTATGTCGCCCTGCGCGGTCGAGATCACCCACTCGCCGTTGTCGCGCCTGACGCCGGTGACCGGACAGAAGCGGACGATCTTCTGGCCCATGTCACGCGCGCCCTTGGCCAGCGCCTGGGTGAGCTGGGCGGGGTCGATGTCGCCGTCATTGGGGTCGAAGAGCGCGCCGGCAAGGTCATGCGTCTCGATGAAGGGGTAGCGTGCCTTGATCTCGTCGGGGCCGACAACGTCGATCGCCATGCCCTGGTAACGTCCCATGCCTTTTGCGCGCTGAAACTCGCGCATGCGCTCCTTGCCGTGGGCGAGGCGCAGCGAGCCCGTGACGTGGTAGTTCATGGGGTAGCCGACTTCTTCCGCCAGGCCGCGATAGAGCGTGGCGGAGTAGCGCTGCATGTTCATCAGCGACCAGGAAGACGAGAAGGTCGGCACATTGCCGGCGGCATGCCAGGTCGAGCCGGAGGTGAGCTCATTCTTTTCGACCAGTACGCAGTCGGTCCAGCCGGCTTTGGCGAGATGATAGAGCGAGGAGACACCGACCGCGCCGCCGCCTATGATGACCACACCGGCGTGGGAGGGGAGATCAGCCATTTTTCTGGACCCGCTGGGTGATAAAGCTTCTGGTCTGCGTTGGCATCGACATTGCAAATCTCTCAATACACCGGCGGGGACACGACCCAGATGACGACGGTTGGGACTTTCCCCGGATTTCGCCAGCGGTGCGTCTTGTCCTTGAACCTAAAACTGTCGCCGGCGCCAAGACTGTGCCAGACGCCGCCGATCTCGATGTCGAAACGACCCGAGACCACGTAGCCCGCCTCCTCGGTGTCGCGCAGCGACGCTTCCTCCAGCGCGGCGCCCGGCGCGAATTCCGAGCGGATCAGCTCGAAACTACCGCCGAGATCGGGCGACAGAAGCTCCTCCACCAGGCCTGATTCGCTTGTGCCAAGCGGCCGGCGCGAACCGGCGCGCACGACGACGCCGCGTTCCTGTTCGCGCGGCACCTCGTGGGTGAAGAACAGGCTGATCGGCACGGAGAAGGCCGAGGCGATGGCGCGCAGGTCGCCGAGCGATGGCACCGACAAGCCGCGTTCGACCTGGGAGAGCCAGCCGACTGAGCGGCCGAGCCGCAGCGCCGTTTCGACAAGCGTCAAGCCGCGTGACTTGCGCAGCGCGCGGATGTCGCGTGCCAGCAACGGGTTCGTACCGTTCTCCCTCTCCGCCACGGCCGTCGCTGTCATGAAAAAATCCTCGAAAATTTCATACACATGACCGTCATGAAAAAAGCAAGGAGAATTTCATACAAGCGACGAATCGCTTGCGCGATAGCGGGGCGTCGTGCAAACGCTGGTTTTGGCAGCGTTGGGGGACGCCTGTTCGCGCGGTAGGGAAAGGACCACGCATGCTGGCACCGGACTTGAGAACCGATGATTTCGACGAGGCTGCTGTTGTCGACGAAGCGATCGTCTCACGGCGTTCCGTGCGCGCCTTCCTGCCCGACCCGATCGACGACGCGGTGATCCGCGATATTCTCGAGGTGTCGGCGCGAGCGCCCTCCGGCACCAACATGCAGCCGTGGCGCGTCTACGTCACCAAGGGCGAGACCAAGCAGCGCATTTCCGATGCGGTGCTCAACTCCGGCATACGCGCGGAAAAGATCGCTTGGGACGAGTACAAATATTATCCTGACCAGTTCTTCGAACCCTATCTGACGCGTCGGCGCACTGTCGGTTTCGGCCTCTATTCGGCACTCGGCATCGGGCGACGCGAAGTGGAGCGCATGCGCGAGCAGCACGACCGCAATTTTGTCTTCTTCGACGCGCCGGTCGGCATGATCTTCACCATCGACCGGCGGCTGAACAAGGGCTCGTGGGTCGATCTCGGCATGTTTTTGGAGAACATCATGATCGCCGCGCGGGGCAGGGGGCTGCACACCTGCCCGCAGGCCGCCTTCGCGCCGTACCACTGGCAGATCCGCCCGGTGCTGAACATTCCGGAGGAAGAGATCCTCGTCTGCGGCATGGCCTTGGGCTACGAGGACACAACCAAGCCGGAAAACCAGTTCCGCACCGAGCGCGCGCCGCTGGAAGAGTGGGTGACGTTCCTGAAGTAACGCAGTCGTAAGGCTGCAGTCACGCCGCCTTCGCCTTGCGCTCGCTGAGATACCGCCTGAGCCCCGCTTCGCCGCGCGGCGTCGTCCAACGGTGGTTCCAGGCGAAGGCCGGGCGCAACAGCGGCGCGAAAAACTTCAGGATCGGCCGCTCGACCAACACCTGCCAAGTGAGATCGACATGCGTGCCGCTGCCGGAAGGTTTTAGCACCGCGCGCCAGTGGCCGTCGAAATCGCCGCTGGTCTTCACCGCCACCACCTTGCCCGGTTCCAGTTCGACCGCTTCGAGAATGAAGTTCAACTCATAGGGCAGGAAACCGCGAGCCCGCGCCCGAGCCTGCGCGCCAACCACGGGGCTGTCGCCCGGCGTCAGCTTGACGACTTCCTTGTAGACGTCGCCCCACCACAGCGGCAGCAGTTGCGCATCGGCGAGCACGTCCCAGACCTCGCCCGGCCGAGCCTCCGGAATCTCCCAGACTTCGTCGAAGCGGAATGCATTGCTTGCCATCGCCCGGTTCCCTCCGACAGCGAGACGTGTCAGCCATTCGGCTGGCGGCCGGAGGGAAACCTATCAAATTGCCTGTTCGCGCGCCACAAAAGGACCCCGGCCAGTGTTGAGGTCAGTTCGCGGCGAAGCAGTAGAGCAGGCCGGCGCCGCCCGTGCCCTTGAATGCGTCGACACTGCAACCGCCGCGCGTTGCATGCGACGCGTTCCAGGATTTGGCCTCGGCCGAATCGTTGAGACCCATGCGGTCGTGATGGCCGACGATTGCCGCGCCCTCGGTGCCGCCCATAGTCCAGTTGCCGCAGGTTTCCGGCGCGGCGGTGCCGTCCGGCTTGGAGCCGGTCAGGATGTCGTGCTGGTTCGGCTTGTCGCCGCGTCCGTTGACGGGGTTGCCCTTTTCATCGAGCGCCGTCTGTTTGGTGATGTTGTTCTTGTCGCTGTGCAGCGAAGCGACGTCGTCGGCGATCTTCTCGCCCTTGGCATTGAACCACGGACCTGTGCCGATGCGGTCCTTGGCATTCTCGGCGTCGGACGAGAGATAAGCCTTCCAGGTCTTGCCGTTGATGCCAGCCGACGCGGCGAGGGCCCCGCAATAGGCGTCGGCGCCGGCAAGGCCGCCAAGGTCGCCGCCCTTGCCCGGATTGGCGCTGGTGACGAAAAAGCTCATGGTGGTGTCCTGCGCGAAGGCGCCGAGCGCCGAGCAGACGAGAACAGCGGCGGCAGTGCCGATCAGGCGATTCATGAAATTCCTCCCATTCGTTGCGTTGGCCGGCGGATGTCAGGAGCATGGCCCTATGCATGGAACCCGGCCGGCTCCGTGGCGTATTGCGACACATGTATGCGAACGCGCTTCGCCTGCTGGTTCTTCCCGGCAGTTCGGGAATTTGCATGGCAGACAGGCGCGTCGGGCGGTAATCCACGGAGGGTATCGACATGGCCAACCCGCCTTTACCAACGATCGCACGCATCTGGCGCGGGCGTACACGGCGGGAGATCGCCGATGACTATGCCGTCTACCTGCATGAAGCCGGGATAAAACCGCTGATCGAGAAGGCGCTGGGCGTACAAAGTTTCCGCGAGGATCGCGACACGGAGAGCGAATTCGTGACGGTCTCTTATTGGGAAGGCGTCGAGGCCATGGCACGCTTTACCGGCGGTGACCCGACGCAAATCCACCACCTGCCGCGGGACAAGGAGTTCCTGATCGCACTGCCGGAAAGCGTGCAGGTGCTGACGATCGTCGGGAGTTTTGGGCGGGTTGGTTAGGTTTTCCATCCGCCCGGATGGGAAACGTCGAGAGTTGCCAAGGCCCTCAACTTGCCGAGTCAAAAACGGACTTCATTTGCTTGGCAGGCTGCCGGCGATGCGTCTTTCCATGACCCATTTGGCGCCGCGCGGCCAGGAATAGTTGGCGCCCATGCGCAGGCCCGAATAGCCCAGCGCCACCGGTGCGCCCGTGCCGGCGTCGACGACCCTGATCAGCATTTCGTATTCGGTGCGGCTCACTCGGTTGACCACGCCGGTCACAGCCAGTTGCCCGCCAAGCTTTTCGGCGATCGGCGCTTCACAGCCCTTGCAATCGCGCAAGGCGCCGGCCTTGGCGAGGTCTCCCGCCGCCGGTTTTGCGTCGACGATCCTGTATCGGCCGGTCGACAGTAGGAAATCCTTCGCCGCCTGGGTGGACTCTTGCAAGTATTGGGTATCGCGCGCGTCTTGCGGGATGATGCCGGCGGCGGCGCTTGAATCCATCATCTCGAAATCGAAGACGACGATGTCTTTCGACGGCTCGGCCGCCGCGCCGCCGATAGCCGCCAGTACGAAGATGCCGGCGAGTGAAATTGTTGAGAATCGATGCTGCTGGCCCATGGTTCATCCGTTCGCTTGCGGTTCAGACCTGGGAATTGCGAGCGGCACAATAACACCATCGAGCGGCAAGACCATTGGTCTTTTGTGCAGCCCCCGCATTCGGCCCCCTTCGCTCGTGCTTTGCACCCTTCTCTTCGTGAAGGACAGAAGGAAACGGCGCCTACCGCACCTCGTAGCCAACCTCTTCGCTAGCATGGCAGAGCGCCGTCCAGAAGGAGCGGGCGAAGGAGCGGAAGATGGTGAGGTCGAAGCTGTCCGGTCCGGTGCGCTGGATATGGGCGAAGATATCATGATGATTGGTCGAGATGCCCGAGCAGAGCGGGAAGGCGGGCAGCGAAAAATCGATCGCGAAGAATTTCGCCAGCACCCATTCCGCCTTCGGGCCGGCGATGCGCAGGGCCGTGCGTCCGTGCGAAAGATCCGTGACGGTTCCGAGGTTTATCGGAATCGCCTGAAGGAGAGAATCAGCCAGACCTTCGTCGTCCGACACCACCAGGAATTTTCCAGGGGCGATGCCGAAGGCCGCCTTGCCATCGGTCGCGATGCCGCCGCCGGCGCCGTCCGGCAGGGAGAGGCCAGCGGCCGTGCGGATGGCGGCGATGACAGCCTTCTCCTCGCCATGCCAGGCGGCAACTTGCACGATCGAGCCGGGCTGCGTCTCAGAAAGCACGACGCCCACGCCATCGGTAAAATTGCCATGCGAACCCGGCCGCCACACCGGCTGAAGGGGCGAAAGCATCTCAACCATGCACGCGGCTCCCTTCGGGATCGAAGAAGTGGTGGCTGACGATCTCGACCGGTCCGAAGCGTTTTCGCAGCGGATCGGAGACGAAGGCGCGCGTGCCGTGGCGCGACTTGCCGCCTTTGACGAGGGCAAGGCCGATATATTTGCCGAGCGAGGGCGAATAGCAGACGGCGGTGATGTGGCCGATGGAGTTGCGTGGATTGGCCTCGTCGAGCTGCTCCACGACATGCGAGCCGCCGTTGAGCGGGCGGCTGTCGAGCGAGATGAGGCCGACGAGTCTAAGGCGGTCCTCGGCGACCAGTCCCTCTCGGCCGAGCATGTTCGAGCCGATGAACGGCTTTTTCTTGGACAGCATCCAGTCGAGATGCAGGTCGCTTGCCGTGGTGCGGCCGTCGATCTCGGCGCCGGTGACGTGCCCTTTCTCGATGCGCATCGTGCCCAGCGCTTCCAGGCCGTAGGGCACCATGCCGAAGGGTTTGCCGGTCTCGATCAGGGCTTCCCACACATGGGTTCCATGGCCGGCGCCGCAATAGACCTCGAACGCCATCTCGCCGGAGAAGGAGAGGCGGCAGATTTTTACGGGCGCGCCGGCGACCTCGCCGCTGACGATGCCCATGAAGGGCAGGGCGGCATTGTCGACAGCGGTGCCGGTGACGCAGGCGGCGAGGATTTCGCGGGCTTTCGGCCCGGCGATTGCTGCGCCAGCCCACTGGTCGGTGACGGAGGTGACATGGACTTTCAGGCCCGGCCAGACCACGTCGAGATAATATTCCAGATGCTGCATGACCTTGCCGGCATTGGCCGTGGTCGTGGTCATCAGGAAATCGTGCTCGCCGAGACGCCAGGTGGTGCCGTCGTCGAAGGCGATGCCTTCCTCGCGCAGCATCAGGCCGTAGCGCGCCTTGTTGACGGAGAGCGTCGAGAACATGTTGGTGTAGACGCGGTCGAGCAGCTCGGCCGCATCCGGCCCCTGCACGGCGATCTTGCCGAGCGTCGAGACGTCGACGATGCCGGCGATCTCGCGTGTGGTCCTGGTTTCGCGCACATAGGCCTGTTCTACCGTTTCGCCGGGCTTGCCGTAGATCTGCGGGCGGAACCACAGGCCGGCGGCGTACATTTTTGCGCCCTGCGCCACATGCCAGTCGTGCATCGGCGTTAGCCGCTCTGGCTTCACGTCGCCGTAACGTTCGGCGGCGAGCGAACCGATCGATACGGAGGTGAAGGGCGGCCGGAAGCGCGTGGTGCCGACTTCGGCGATCGGTTTTCCCAGCGCATCGGCCATGATGGCGAGGCCAGGCACGTTGGAGGTCTTGCCCTGGTCAGTCGCCATGCCGAGCGTGGTGTAGCGCTTCAGGTGCTCGACCGAGACGAAACCTTCGCGATGGGCGAGGCGCACGTCCTCGGCGGTGACGTCGTGCTGGAGATCGACAAAGGCCTTTCCCTTGGCCGGAATCTCGAAGACCGGCGCCGGTTCGGAGAATGGCGAGGCGTGTTCGACTTCGGGCGCCGCCTCGGGATGACCGCTGCCGCCTGTGGCGCGCTGCCCGGCCGAAAGCCCTTCGGCCAGCGCCTCCGCGGTGGTGAAGCGGCCGTTGAAGGCGCCGGCGCCGATCCAGTTCTGGGTGGGTTCGGGCGGCAGGAAGGCTTGCAGCCTTTCGTCCCATTTCGGCGCGGCGCCGGCCTGGCTGGCGAGGTGGATGACCGGCGACCAGCCGCCGGAGACGACCAGGCAATCGGCGTCGAGATGGCGCGCCTCGCCGGTGAGGGCGCGGGCGGCAAGGTCGAAAGCCTGCACCTTGATGCCGGAGACATGCTTGCCGCCTTCGGTGGCGACAACGGCGTGGCGCAGCAGCAACTGCCCGCCGACCGACGAGGCGATGGCGCGAGCCTCGGCCGAAATCTCAGAGCGGACATCGACGATGGCGGTTATCGAAGCGCCGGCATCGCGCAGGGCCTGGGCCGCTGCATAGGCGCCGTCATTGTTGGCGAACAGAGCCACCTTCTCGCCGGGCAAGACGCCGAATTCGGTCGCGTAACGCTGGGCGGCGGAGGCGAGCATGACGCCGGGACGGTCGTTTCCGGGAAACACCAGCGGGCGCTCGAAGGCGCCGGTGGCAAGAACCACGCTGCCGGCGCGGATCGACCAGTGGCGGTGGCGCGGCTCGCCCTTGCCGGGGGTTGCCTTGTGGTCGGCGACGCGCTCAAGGGCCGCGAGGCTGTTGCTGTCGTAATAACCCCAGACGGTGGTGCGCGGCAGCAGGCGGACGTTTTCGCGCGCTTGAAGCTCGCGCACCGTTTCGGCGGCCCATTCGGTAGCGGGCAAGTTGTCGATCTGCTCGGCGGACCAGTTGGCCGAACCGCCGAAGCGCGAGTCCAGTTCGGCGAGGATGACACGCGTGCCATTTTCCGAAGCGGCCTTCGCGGCCATCAGGCCGGCCGGCCCGGAGCCGACAACCAGCACGTCGCAAAATGCGTTCATGCGTTCGTAGCGCGACGAGTCTCTGACAGTTCCTGCCCTGCCGAGACCCGCGGCGCGGCGGATGAAGTGCTCGCAGAACATCCAGAATCGCGTGCCCTTCAGCGGGCCGACGACCGGGCCCATGAAGGTCTTGTAGTAGAAGCCGGCCGAGATCGCCTTGCCGGCCAGCCCGTTCGCCGCGCCGACGTCGAAGGCGAGCGACGGAAAACGGTTCTGGCTGACGGCGACGAGGCCGTCGTAGATTTCCAGCATGGTGGCCGGGATGTTGGGCTCGCGCTCTTCGCCGTTCAGCACGGTGACCAGCGCGCTGGGCTCGTCGATGCCGGCGGTGAGCACGCCGCGCGGGCGATGGTATTTGAACGAGCGGGCGATCAGCGAGATGCCATTGGCGAGCAGCGCCGAGGCCAGCGTGTCGCCGGCATGGCCGGTCAGCGGCTTGCCGTCGAAGCTGAAGCGGATGGTGCGGGTGCGGTCGACGCGCCCGGCCGTATTGCCGCGGCGGGGGCTCATGAGCGGCCTCCATGCCGGCGTCCGGTAGAACCGCCGGCGAGGGCCACCTCGGAAATGCGGTGGGTCAGTGTGCTACGGGTGACGGCCAGATGCGAGCGGCAGCCGCCGGAATGCTGCCAGATCTCGCGGTGGTCGCCGGCGATGTTGGTCCGGTCGTAGACATAGGCGTTCCAAGCGGCCTGGTCGGTGGAGGCGGGATCGGGGCGCGTGCGGTTGCCGTCGCCCTGGTAGGAGAATTCCGACACGTCGCGCGGGCCGCAATAGGGACAGGTGATCAGCATTGGCAAGCGGTCCGGGCGTAGTGTTTGAAAGGCTGGCGCGAGGCACCCCCCTCTGTCCTGTCGGACATCTCCCCCTCAAGGGGGGAGATTCGCCGGCCGCTTGGATTTCGCCAATCGCCAGCGTTGCAGGAGAGGCGGGGCGCGCGAAACTGCCAATCTCCCCCCTTGAGGGGGAGATGTCCGACAGGACAGAGGGGGGTGCGAAGGGGCACGTTCATTTCAATGCAGCTTGGGCGTGGCGCCCTGGCCCTTGTCGTCGATCAAGAGGCCGCGGTGGAAACGATCGAGCGTGAAGGGCGCGTTGATCTCGTGGGGGGCGTTCTTGGCGATGGTCCAGGCGAAACACCAGCCTGAGGCGGGTGTCGCCTTGAAGCCGCCGTAGCACCAGCCGCAATTGATATACATGCCGGGCAGGGGGCCTGTCGTAATGATCGGCGAGCCGTCCATGGACATATCCATGACGCCGCCCCAGGAGCGCAGCAGCCGGACTTTCGCGAAGCCGGGGAACATGGCGAGCAGTTCGCTCATGACCTCCTCGACCAGCGGCAGGTTCCCGCGCTGGGCGTAGGTGTTGTAGCCGTCGAGATCGCCACCGAAGACCAGGCCGCCCTTGTCCGATTGCGAGACATAGAGATGGCCGCCGCCCCAGGTGATGACGCCGGGCAGGATCGGCTTCAGCGATTCGGAGACGAAGGCCTGGAGGACGTGGCTCTCGATCGGCAGATTGTCGATGCCGGCGAGTTTCAGCACGCGGCCGGTGCTGCCGGCGGCGGCGACCGCCACCTTCTTGGCGCGGATGTCGCCGCGTGTCGTCTTCACGCCGACGATGCGGTCGCCTTCCTTGAGAAAGCCGACGACCTCACAGTTTTCAAGAATGTCGACGCCGCGCCGGTCCGCCCCGCGCGCATACCCCCAGGCGACGGCATCGTGGCGGGCCGAGCCGGCGCGCGGCTGCAGCAGGCCTCCGACGACCGGGAAACGCGCCTTGGGCGATACGTCGAGGCCGGGATAGAGCCGGGCGATCTGGCCGGGGCTCAGCAATTCGGCGTCGCCGCCCTCGTGGCGCATGGCGTTGCCGCGCCGCGCATAGTCGTCGAGCTGGCCGGGCGTATGCGCGAGATTCAGGATTCCGCGCTGCGAGAACATGACGTTGTAGTTCAGATCGTGGGAGAGGTTTTCCCACAGCTTCATCGAATGTTCGTAGAAGCGGATATTCTGCGGCAGCAGGTAGTTGGAGCGCACGATTGTGGTGTTGCGGCCGATGTTGCCGGAGCCGAGATAGCCCTTTTCGACCACAGCGACATTGGTGATGCCGTGTTCCTTGGCGAGGTAATAGGCCGTCGACAGCCCGTGGCCCCCACCGCCGACGACGATCACGTCATAGGTCGGCTTGGGGTCGGGCTTGCGCCAAGCCGGCTTCCAGTCACGGTTGCCGGTGAGCGCGTTCTTGAGGATCGAAAGAGCAGAATATTCCGCCATCGGGAAAGAAACTTTCAGGTTAGGCAAGCGGCACACTATAGGCGGAGCCGTAGCGCGCAAGCCAGTTTTGCGCCACGACTTTTCACAAGTCCGACTCCGGCTTGCCCGCTGAGGGCGCGACCAGTATCACTGCCGGCCATGCGAACGCCATTTTGCGAGCTTTCAAGCGCCGAACAATGACCAAAGCCGCATCCAACCTTGTCCTGGCGTTCCTGCTGCTACTGGCGGCGCTCTTCGTGCCGTTGCAGGCCGGCGCGCAGGGGGTGGGCCGGTCCGGTTCGTCGATCGTCGACGAGCAGCGCACGGTGATCGGCGGCCTGACGTCTCGCACCGACGGGCTCGAAAAGGACATCAACGCCAGTCTGGAGGAGGACGCCAAACTGGTTGAGATCCGGCTGCAACTGGAGGAGATCGCGCGCGATTTGATCAGCAGCAGCGTGTCGTTCCGGCCGCGCCTCGGCGAGATCAATGCGCGCATCGAGCAGCTTGGCCCGCCACCGGCGCAAGGCGCTGCGCCCGAATCGGACACCGTAGCGGCTGAACGCCAGAGCCTCACCGCCGAAAAGGCGGAGATCAACGCCGCACTTGGTGCGGCTGAAGACCTGTCGATCCGCGTCAACACGCTGATCATCCGCGTCACCGACATGCGCCGCGACCTGTTTTCGCGGCTGCTGACCAGGCGCTATGAGATCGATTTTCCGCTGCTGAGCGAGGTTGTCGGCGCCTTTCACGAAACAACCACCAGCCTCTACCGGTCGATCTCGGCCTGGGGGCGCTTCGTCGTCAACTTCAAGCTGAGCTCCGTGCTTGCGGCGACATTCTTCGCGCTGATCGCCGCCGCCGTCCTTTTGATCGGCGGACGACGGATGTTTGGCCATCTGTTCGAGGCTGATCCCGACAGGACCGATCCCACCTATCTCAGCCGGCTGTCGGTGGCGTTCTGGTCGACGCTGCTGCCGTCGCTGGCGCTGGGCGTGTTCCTTGGCGTCACGTTTTCGCTGTTCGACTATTTCCAGGTGCTGCGTGGCGACATCGGCTCCATGCTGGCGTCGCTGTTCGGCGTCATCGGGCTGGTGTTCTTCGTGCACCGGCTGGGCAAGGCGGTGCTGTCGCCCGATCTGCCGCACTGGCGGCTGATTCCGGTGCAGTCCGGCGCGGCCGCGAAGCTTCTCTGGATCATGTCGGCGACGGCTCTGTTCAGCGGCCTGGATTTCCTGCTGAGCAATATCTACGAGACGCTGGACGCCCCGGTGGCGCTGACCGTCGGCGAGGCGCTGGTGGCGACCGTCATCATCGGCATCCTGGTGATGGCCAGCGGCCTGGTGCGGCCCTTCGCCGATGAGGAAGGCCGGCCACGGTCCTGGCCAGCGGCGGTGCGGCTGTTCATCTATGCGCTGGGCCTCATGACAATCGTGGCGGCGCTGCTGGGCTACATCGGACTCGCGCGCTTCATCTCGCAGCAGATCGTATGGACCGGCGCCGTGCTGGCGACGATGTATATCGGCTTCCTGTCGTCGCGGGCCGTGTCGGAGGAAGGGGCGTTCGCGGGCACGACGATCGGCGCCCGGTTCCAGCGCTGGTTCAAACTGGACGATGCGGGCCTCGATCAACTCAGCCTGCTAGTCAGCATCCTGATCAACGTCGCCGTCGTGGTCGTCGGCTTGCCGCTGGTGCTGTTCCAGTGGGGGTTCCAGCCTGCAGACATTGCATCGTGGATGTACAAGATCGCCACGGGCATCCAGATCGGCTCGTTCACGCTGTCGCTGACTGGAATCCTGTGGGGCTTGCTGGTGTTCGGCGCGGGCTTCGTGTTGACTCGGTGGTTCCAGGGCTGGCTCGACGGTTCGGTGATGGCGCGCGGCCGCGTCGACACCGGCGTGCGTAACTCCATCCGCACCGTCGTCGGTTATGCCGGCCTGGCGATTGCCGGGCTGGTCGGCCTGTCGGCGGCCGGCATCGATTTTTCCAACCTGGCGCTGATTGCCGGCGGCCTGTCGCTCGGCATCGGCTTCGGTCTCCAGAACGTCGTGTCGAATTTCGTCTCCGGGCTGATCCTGCTCGCCGAGCGGCCGTTCAAGGCCGGCGACTGGGTGGTGGCGGGGTCGGTCTCCGGCACCGTGAAGAAGATCAGCGTGCGCGCCACCGAGATCGAGACGTTCCAGCGCCAGTCGGTAATCCTGCCGAATTCGGAGCTCATCAACGGCGCGGTCGGCAACTGGACGCACCGCAACAAGCTCGGGCGCATCGAGATACCGGTCGCCGTGGCCTACGGTACGGATGCGCGAAAAGTGCATGCGTTGTTGCTGGAACTGGCGTCCGGCCATCCGCTGGTGCTGAAGAACCCCGAACCTTTCGTGGCGTTCACGGCCTTTGCACAGACATCGATGAATTTCGAGATTCGCGTGTTCCTCGGCGACATCAACAATGGCGGCATCGTGCAGAACGACCTGCGCTTCGCCATACTGGACGCGTTCGACCGCGAGAACATCAGCATCGCCATCCCCGCTCAGTCGCCCGTCGACTTGTCGAAGCCAAAATGGTCCACCGACGACGACAGGGCGGAAGCCGAGCTCGCCGCCACCGTCGAGCGCCGCGCGCAGGCCGAGGAAGAGGTCAAGGCGCGGAAACCGCGGCGCCGCAAGGCCGATCCCGTTTGACGGCCGGCGCAAATGTGGCATGAATGGGCCATTCAGTTGGCGTTCAGCTTCGGCCGTCTATAAATTCTTCTCGAAGGGGACAAATGGGTCCCTAACCCAGAGGCGGTGGAAACACCGGAAAGCCATGAAGAATTTCGTCGTCGCGGCCTCTTTGCTCATGCTGATGGGCAATGCGGCGCATGCGGCCAGCGCGGTCAATCTCGACCAGGAGCCGCGCACACTGATCGTCACAGAAGGCGGCAGCAAATCGGAGCTTTCGCTGGCCGCCGGCGAGACCGTTGAGTTCTGCTCGGGCGGCTGCTTCGTCACTATGCCGAACGGCGATCGCCAGGCGCTGACCGGGACCGAAACGGTTGAAATCTCGGGCGGCGTCGGCCGCATTAAATAAGCGCTTCGGTGCGCTTTGCGGGATGTCGAGGCCGGGCCGTCGCCCGGCCTTTTAATATTTCCGGTTGCAGTCGCTTAACCTTGATTTGCAAAGCTGTTAAGCTGCCCTGCCGGCCGGGCGCCGCATTAACGCACCCTAACCGGTCCCTCCGTTATAGCCTCCCCAGCGACGCTGCTGATGGCGTTTCATGGCAATTGCGGAAACTGGCTCGATGGATGCGCGGTCCGACAAGAATGCAGTTCCGTTGGCCGTCGACCTCGACGGGACGCTGATCGCGACCGATCTCTTGTGGGAAGGCCTGTTCCTGCTGCTGCGGCAAAACCCGCTGCTGATTTTCCTCGTGCCGTTCTGGGTAGCGAAAGGGCCCGCGACGCTGAAGCAAGAGATCGCAAAGCGCGTCGACATCGACCCGGCGGCGCTGCCCTACCGCAAGGAAGTGATGGAGCGTCTGCATGCCGAGAAGGCTAGCGGACGCCGGCTTGTGCTGGCGACCGGGACGCCGCGCAAATTCGCGGAAGCCATTGCAAAACATCTCGGCATCTTCGACGCGGTGCTGGCCACCGACGGTAAGGAGAACCTGACCTCCAAGCGCAAGACCGCGGCGCTGGTAGCCGCTTATGGCCAGGCCGGCTTCGACTATTTCGGCAACAGCCGGCACGACCTGGCGATATTCGATGCGGCGCGCGAGGCCAGCGTGGTCGCGCCCGACCGCAGCGCGGCGCGCTGGCAGGCGGCGCATGGCTGCGAGCTGATCGACACGCCGAAGCCGACGGTCAAGACCGTCCTCAGGATGCTGCGCGTGCATCAGTGGCTGAAGAACGGGCTGATCGCCGTGCCGGTCGTGCTCTCCCACGAATATTTCAACCTCGGCATGCTGGTCGACTGCATCCTCGCCTTCATCTCCTTCAGCGCGGCGGCATCGGCGATCTACATCGTCAACGATTTCTTCGATCTTGCGCTCGACCGCCGCCATCCGACCAAGCGCAACCGGCCGTTCGCCAGCGGGCTTCTGTCGATGCGCTTCGGCATCGCCTCGGTTGCGGTGCTGCTGGTGCTCAGCTTCGCGGTCGCGGCTTTCCTGCCGTTGCTTTTCCTGGGCGTGCTTTGCGGTTATCTTGTCGCAACGACGGCCTACTCACTTGCAGTCAAGCGCATGCTGCTGCTGGATGTTCTGATGTTGGCCGGCCTCTACACTACGCGCATCCTCGCGGGCGCGGCCGCAACCGGCATCGACGTGTCGTTCTGGCTCCTCGCCTTCTCGACTTTCTTCTTCCTGTCGCTGGCGCTGGTGAAACGCTATGTCGAATTGCGCTCGTCGGTCCTGGTGCCCGGTGAACGCATTGCCGGACGCGGCTACCGGGCTGAAGATCAGGAGATCATCGCCCAGGCCGGCATGGCCTCGGCCTTTTCGTCGGCGCTGGTGCTGGCGCTCTACATCGACAGTTCGGCCGTGCGCGAGCTCTATTCGCATCCGTGGATGGTGTGGCCGCTGGCGCCGACGGTGCTTTATCTCACCATGCGCATCTGGATCCTGGCGCGCCGCGACGAGTTGCATGACGACCCGGTTGTGTTCATCGTCCGCGACTGGCGCAGCCAGGTGGTGGTGGCGGCCGGCGCGATCATGCTGGTGATGGCGGGTCTGATCTGATGGACACGCTGCACGGCAGCTTCGGCCGCGTCACGCCGCCCGCGCAACGCGCGATGCAGGCGGACGAGGCGATAGCGTTGATGAAGAGCGGGCAGGCCGGGGCGAACATGATCCTGCCCTATGGCAATGGCCGATCCTATGGCGACAGTTGCCAGGCGCAAAACGGCATCCTGGCCGACATGCGCTCGCTGAATCGGGTCATCGGCTTCGATACCGAGACCGGCCTGTTCACGGCGGAAGCCGGGATGCTGCTCTCCGACATCATCGCCCATGCGGCACCGCATGGCTTCTTCCCGCCGGTGGTACCCGGCACCCAGGTCGTCACGCTGGGTGGGGCGATCGCCAATGACGTACATGGCAAGAACCATCACCGGCGCGGTACGTTCGGCTGCCATGTCGAGCAGATCGAACTGCTGAAGTCCGACGGCAAGACCTATGTTTGCTCGCCGGCGTCGAATGCGCGGCTGTTCCAGGCGACGATCGGCGGCATGGGGCTGACCGGCATCATCCTGTCGGCGTCGCTCCGACTGATGCGCGTACCCTCGCTCGACGTGGCCGAGACGGTGACGCCGTTCTCCGGGCTGGCGGAGTATTTCGACCGCGCCGAGGCGGCCGACGATGCCAATGAATATGCGGTCGCCTGGATCGACCAGCTTGCCGGCGGCAAGCGGGCAGGGCGCGGGTTGCTGCTCACCGGCAACCACGCGGAGAACGGATCGCGGCAGGCCGGCCGGAGCGGGAGGCGGCTTTCGGTGCCGTTCCAGCCGCCCATCAACGTGCTCAACCGGCCGTTCCTGACTGCGTTCAATGCGGCGTACCGCTGGAAGCGCGGACGAGACCAGGGTCCGCACACCACCGGCTACCAAGGTTTCTTCTTCCCGCTCGACGGGGTGGCGGACTGGAATCGGCTCTATGGGCCGAACGGCCTGTTCCAACACCAGAGCGTCGTCCCCTTCGATGCGGCGCGCGAGGCAGTTCCCGTGCTGCTGCACGCGGCGCGTGAAGCGGGGCAGGGTTCGTTCCTCACCGTGTTGAAGCGTTTTGGCACAATCCGCTCGCCGGCGATGCTGTCGTTCCCGCGGCCCGGCTACACGCTGACGCTGGATTTCCCGAACCGCGGAGCGCGCACGCTGGCGCTGCTCAAGGAACTCGACGCAATCACCGTCGCGGCCGGCGGCGCGGTCAATCCCTACAAGGATGCGCGCATGTCGGCCGCCACCTTCGGCGCATCGTTTCCGGACTGGCAGAGGCTCGAATTCATGCGCGATCCGGCCTTCCTGTCGAGCTTCTGGGCACGCACGGCGATGCGGTTGAAGTCGCGCGACTGGGGCGTGGCGAAGGCTGCCGAATAGCCGGCCACGACAAGTCGGTACGCGTAAAAGTTTAATCAAATGCCGCGCCCGGTTTCACGGGATATTTCCGGGTTGCCGCTAGGACCGGTGCAACGAGAGCGAGAAACATGAAATATCTGCCGTTCATCCTGTTCACGGTGCTGACCAACGCGGCCGCGCAATTGATGCTGAAGCAGGGGATGATGAGCCTCGGTTCGATCTCCTTGGAGGGCGCCAACCCGGTCATCAAGATCCTGCAGATCGTTTTCAGCCCGTGGGTTTTCTTCGGGCTGTGCACCTTCGTGATCTCGATGGCCTCGCATCTCTACGTGCTGTCGAAGGTCGAACTGTCCTTCGCCTATCCGTTCCTCAGCCTTGCCTATGTCGCCGTCGCGGTATTCGCCTATTTCATCTTTCACGAGGATTTGAACGCCTGGCGCATCGCCGGCATCGCCTTCATCTGCGTCGGAACCGTGCTGATCGCGCAGAGCGGACGCGACAGCCACGAAGACGGCACGAAGGTTGCTTCTGCATCCCTGCAAACCAGCGAGATCTCAAAATGAGACACATTATCTTCGGCGGCGACGGTTTCGTCGGCCGTCATCTTGCCCCCAAACTCCTCGCCGACGGCCACGAGGTCGTCGTCGCCGATATCGTCAAGAGCGACCTGCCGCACTATCGCCACGCGCAATACGTGCGTTGCGATGTGACTGATCCGGCCTCGGTGGCCGGCGTCGGCATCAAGGCCGACGACATGGTCTACAATTTGTCGGCGAAAATGCTGTCGCCGATCCAGGTGCGGGCCAAACGCCACGACTTCTTCTTCCCGGTGAATTATCACGGCACCGTTCACATCATCGAGGCGATGGCCAAGGCCGGCGCGCCGAAGCTGGTGCACTTCACCACCGACATGATCTACGGCCACACGGTCACATACCCGATGACCGAGGAGCATCCGGTCGCGCCGCTCGGCGAATACGGCCTATCGAAGTGGAAGACCGAGGAACTTGCCGCTGACTGGCGCAAGCGCGGGATGAACATTTCGCTGTTCCGGCCGCGTCTCATCATCGGGCCCGGACGGCTCGGCATCCTCGAAAAGCTGTTCAAGCTGATCGACATGAACCTGCCGGTGCCGATGATCGGCTCGGGCAAAAACCCCTACCAGTTCATCTCGGTGTTCGACTGCGCGGAAGCCGCGCGTTGCGCCTTCAAGGCCGGTGTGCCGAACGAGGCCTACAATCTGGGCTCGCTCAATCCGCCGCCGGTGAGGAAGCTGCTCGGCGACCTCGTCAAGCATGCCGGATCGAAGTCGCTGCTGATCCCGACGCCGGGATGGGCGGTGAAGCGCACGCTCGACCTGCTCGACTGGATGAACATGCCGATCATGGACCCCGAGCAGTATCTGATTGCCGACGAAGAATGCGTACTCGACGTGTCCAAGGGCAAGCGCCAGCTCGGCTGGGTGCCGCAGTATCGCGACGAGGACATGCTGATCGCCGCCTACACCGAATACCGCGCCAAGAAGGAAGGCCGCGTGGCCTCTCCCTCTCACGTTCCGGCCGAATAGGAGATCGATGATATGAACGCCATGACCAAACCGGACACGATGCGCTCGACGATCGCGGCCGGGCACAATCTTCTGCCGAAACCGGACCTGATCACAGTCGAGGAAGCCAAGGCGATGGACGTCGCCCGGCTGACCGACCTGTTCAAGTCGCATCTCAATCCCGGCCAGTTGCATTTCATGAAGCTTCTCGGCTTCCACAAGATCAAGATCGAGCGCGCCGAGGGCATGTACTACATCGACCAGAACGGCCGAAAAATTCTCGATTTCTTCGGCGGCTTCGGGTCGCTGGCCTTTGGCCACAACCATCCGAAGATTCTTGAGGCACGGAAAAAGTTCCAGGAGGAGAAGCGGCAGGAGATCGCCATCGCCTTCATGTCGCAATATGCGGCAGCCCTCGCCCACAATTTGGCGAAGTGCTCGCCGGGCGACCTCGACATGGTGTTCCTCGGCTCGTCCGGTTCGGAAGCCATGGAAGCGGCAATCAAGGTGGCCGAGCGCGCCGCGGGGCCGAAGCGGCCGAAGATCGTCTATGCTGAAAACTCCTTCCACGGAAAGACCAAGGGCGTGCTGGCCATCACCGATGGTGCTCTTTATCGCGCCGATTTCAAGGTGACGGACAACACGGTGAAGGTGCCGTTCGGCGACATCAACGCCATCGAGCGGGCGTTCCGCACCGATCCGGAGATCGGCGTAATCGTGCTGGAAACCATCCAGGGCGGCGGCGGCATCGTGCAGGCGCCGGCGGAATTCTGGACGAAGCTGCGGGCGCTCTGCGACCAGTACGGCGTGCTGTGGGTGGCGGACGAAGTGCAGTGCGGTTACGGCCGGTCCGGCCGCTTCTACGCCTTTGAGCACTATGGGGTCGTGCCGGATGTGACAGCGCTGGCGAAATCGCTTGGCGGCGGCAAGGCGGCGGTCGGCGCGATGATCGCCAAGCGCGACGTCTACATGAAGGCCTACGGCACGCCGAAGACGGCGATGATCCACGCGATGGCGACCTTTGGCGGCATCGGCGAGGCATGCGTGACGGCGATCGAGGCGCTCAACGTGCTCTATGACGAGCACCTGATCGACAATTCGGCCGAGACCGGCGCCTACCTGCTGGAGCGGCTGCAGGCCGTACAGGCGAAATATCCGAAGATCATCAAGGACGTCCGCGGCAAGGGTTTTATGGTCGGCCTGGAGTTCCACGATTTTTCGCAGACGTTGCCGATGGTGCTGCGGCCGGTGGTCAGCGTGCTCGACGACAAGCTGAAGGGTTCGCTGTCGGGTTTCGTCGGATCGCTGCTGCTGCGCGACTACGACGTGCTGGTGGCCTTCACCGAATACAACCGCAACGTCATCCGGCTGGAGCCGCCGCTGATCTGCCAGCGCGAGCATGTCGACCGCTTCGTCGATGCGCTGGACAGCCTGCTGTCGCGCGGCATCGTTTCGATCGTCAAGGACTTCGTGAAGAGCCAGATGGGCTGACCGCAAAGGTCGCGGCGGCGTGGGGGCGCCGTCCAGGCAACAGGGGTAGGGCAGATGTTGATGAAGATCGAACGTGCGCCGATCGAATGGGCGCTGGATACGGGCGTCGGCAAGGGCATCGCCCAGGCGACCACGAACCGGACGTTGCTCGATTGGCTGGGCGCGGCGTTCTTCGCCGTGGTCTGCGTGGTGATCGCGCTCTACGCGCTCGTCAAGCCCGACTACAATTGGGACATGGTGGCCTATGTGGCCACCGCGCTGGAGGATCGCTATCAAGATCCGGCCGAACTGCATGCGGCCACCTGGAGCGAGATCGAGAAAGGCGCGCGGCCGGCGCAGCTCTACGAGATCCAATACGGCAACCCCTACAACAAGCACCAGTGGGAGAACCCGGTCGACTTCCAGTCGCAACTGTCGATGTATCGCGTGAAGGTCGGCTACGTCTGGGCAATCCGCGCGCTGGAGCCGATCTTCGGCGTGGCAATGGCGTCGATCCTGCTGTCGGTGATCCCGTCATTGCTGGTCGGCGGGCTGCTGCTCTACTGGCTGGCGCGTGAGAATGCGCTACAAGGCGGCTTCATCCTTGCGCCGCTGCTGATGCTGGCCGACCAGGCACAGATGACGTCGTCCGTCGTGCCCGACATGCTGCTGTCGCTGGTCTCCGTGGCCGCTCTCTATGCCTTCGTACGCGGCCGCGACGCGCTCGCCTGCGTGCTCTTGTTCGCCAGCGTTTTTGTACGACCGGACAATCTCATCCTAATCTTCGCCATGCTGGTGACCGCGGTGGTGTTCGGCTGGCGGATCATGCCGTGGCTCGCGACCTTTGTCGCTTCCTTCGTCGGCTGCATGCTGATCTCGAAATACGGACACCATCCGGGCTGGTGGGCACATTTCTACTTCTCCTGCGTACAGATCCAGAACTCGATGATCGACTTCCACCCCGACTTCTCGCTGATGACGATGCTGAAGGGTTATGTGCGGGGCGTGGTGGTTGCGCTGATCAACAGCGACTGGCCGGCGATCCTTGCGCTGTTCGCGGCGGGGTGGGCTTTGCTCTATCGTTACGGCAAACCGATCACCAATAGACAGAACGGCCTGATCTTCGCGCTGATGATCGGCACGCTCGGAAAATTCGCCAGCTTCCCGCTGCCGGACGACCGCTTCTATCACGTCTTCATCCTGGGCCTCGCGATCCTGCTGGTGACCATCTGGAAGCCGCGCTTCGACATCGTCAAAGCAAGGAACTGATCATGGACGGTGGGGAAGCCTCGCAATTCATCGAACTGCTGCGCGTCTTCCTCTCGCTGGTTCTGCCGGTCGGCATACTGGATCGCGGCGCGCCGTTCCGGGGCACGCGGTTCCTGGCGCAAGCGGCGATGCGGGCGCGGATGGGCAGCGGCCGGCCGTTCCAGATGGTCAATGTCGGTGCCTGCGACGGCAAACTGTTCGACGACGTAACGCCGTGGCTGCACCGCATAAAAGGCTCGCGCGCCATGCTGGTCGAGCCGATCCCGTACAATCAGAAGCGCCTGCGCGCCAATTATCCGGACGCGGGGCGTTTCATCATAGAGCCGGTGGCGGTGACCCCGACCAGCGGAGCGATCTCCATCCGAACCTTCGACGCCGCGGCCCTCGAGGCGGGTACGCTGCCGCTCGAATTCATCGGCTGCTCGTCGATCAGCGACACCAACCTGATGTCGGGCAACAACGCCTGGGGCGAGCAGGACCAGAATTTCCAGAAATTCGAGCCCTTTCTGAAATCGATCGAAGTGCCGGGCGCCACGCTGCAATCGCTGCTCGACCGCAACCGGGTCGAGCACATCGATGCCTTCCTCGTCGACTGCGAAGGTGCCGACTGGCAGGTGTTCGATCAGCTCGATATCGAGCGGTATAGACCGGGGATGATCAAGATCGAGATCGGCGCGCTGACCGCTGCCGACATCGGCAAGGTCATGCTGAAGCTGAAGACTGCCGGGTATCAGGTTGGGCTCTACGCCGAGGATGTCTGGGCGTTTGCATGAGTTTGTTCCTTCGGCCGTAGATCAGCCGATCAGGCTTTTGGCAACGGCAAGCGGCGGATGGAGAGTCGCCCTGGCGCGACGCAAGCGGCACGAATCCGGGTGCCGAATAGAAGGCGCCGACTGAACGTCGTACACGGGCTTGCCTTCTGAGCACTGGAGTCCTCCCGACACGTGGTGGATGGCGCCGTCCTTGCCGGAAGCAAAAAAGGAAGGATCACGGCCCTCGGATATTTTCGCAGTGTGGGCGATCTTTGCTGTGGACAAGGAACGTTGCTCGTCTGGTGACGAAGTTTGCCAGACCTGGTTGGCATGTGCTGTTCCGCCCGGATAGCCCGCATGCGGAACGATTGTCCGGCCGTGCCGTTGCGCGACACATGCTGACCATCGGGTGTCAGGAGCAGGCTGATAGTGTGGCGCCGTTATATCAGGGATCGGAGGAAGCGATGCTCAAATTCTATCATGCGCCGTGGTCGCGCGGGTCCGGTGTGCTCTGGCTGCTGGAGGAGCTTGGGGTCGATTACAAACTCATCCATGTCGATATCCGCGCCGAGGGCGGTGTGCCGGAAGACTATCGGAAGATCCAGCCGAACAAGAAGGTTCCGGCGATCGACCACAACGGCACCATTGTCACCGAGCGCGCCGCGATCACCACCTACCTCGCGGATGAATTTCCGGATGCCGGTCTCGCACCGCCGATCGGCGACCCGATGCGCGGGCCTTATCTGACCGCGCTGGTCTACTGCGACGCCGTCTTCGACCCTTGCATCGCCGGCAGGGCTCACGGCCTTTCCTATAGGAGCAACGATTATTCGTTCGGCCTGTTCGAAGACATGGTGAATTACGTCGAACGCCGGCTGACCGAGAATGATTTTGCCGCCGGCGATCGCTTCACGGCCGCTGACATTCAGTTGGCGTCCGGCATCGGCTACACGATGGTGCAGTTGAAAAAGCTTCCGGAGCGCCCGGCCTTCAAGGCCTATCTGGAGCGCCTTGGTGAGCGACCCGCGTGGAAGCGGGCGCAGGCCAAGGACTATGCGCTTGCGAAAACCGTGCCGGCCTGGGAAGGAAAAGTCTGATCAGACCGCCTGGCCGTAGAGATCATAGGCGTCTGCGCGGTCGATCTTGACCGTCACGATGTCGCCGGCACGCAGCGGCCGCCGCGACGAAACATGCACGGTGCCATCGATCTCCGGCGCATCGTATTTGGTGCGGCCTTTGCCGGCGGTGCCGTTGGCCTCGTCGATGATGACGGGTAGCCGTTTGCCGACCTTCTTCTGAAGCTGGATGGCGGAAATCCTCTGTTGGCGCTGCATGAAGCGGTGCCAGCGGTTTTCCTTGATCTCCTGCGGCACCTGCTCGAGCCCGAGATCGTTTGAGCGCGCGCCCTTGACCGGCTCGTATTTGAAGCAGCCGGCGCGGTCGATCTTTGCTTCGTCCAGCCAGTCGAGCAGCATCTCGAAATCCTCCTCAGTCTCGCCGGGGAAACCGACGATGAAGGTCGAGCGGATCGAAAGGTCGGGGCAGACCTCGCGCCAGCCGCGGATGCGCTCCAGCGTCTTTTCGCCATGGGCGGGACGCCGCATGTTCTTCAGCACGGCAGGCGAGGCGTGCTGGAAGGGAATGTCGAGATAGGGAAGAATCTTTCCTTCCGCCATCAGCGGGATAACGTCTGCAACATGCGGATAGGGATAGACGTAGTGCATGCGGATCCACATGCCGAGATCGCCGAGTTCTTTTGCGAGGTCGTAGAATTTCGCGCGCACCTCGCGGTCCTGGAAGCGGCTGGCCTCGTATTTCACGTCGATGCCGTAGGCGCTGGTGTCCTGCGAGATCACCATGACTTCCTTGACGCCGGCTTTGGCCAGTTTTTCGGCCTCGCGCAGCACGTCGGCCGCGGGCCGCGAGACGAGGTCGCCGCGTAGCGCCGGGATGATGCAGAAGGTGCAGCGGTTGTTGCAGCCTTCGGAAATCTTCAGATAGGCGTAGTGGCGCGGCGTCAGCTTGATGCCTTGCGGCGGTAGCAGATCGAAAAGCGGATCGTGCTGCGGCGGCGCTGCCTCGTGGACGGCCGCCATGACGCTTTCGTAGGCTTGCGGACCGGTGATGGCGAGCACGTTCGGGTGTTTTTCGCGGATCAGTTCGGGCGTGGCGCCCATGCAGCCGGTGACGATCACCTTGCCGTTTTCCTTCATTGCCGTGCCGATGGCGCTGAGCGATTCATCGCGGGCCGAATCCAGGAACCCGCAGGTGTTCACCACGACGAGGTCGGCGCCGTCGTGCTTTCGGGATATCTCGTAGCCCTCGGCCCGCAGGCGCGTAAGAATGCGCTCGGAATCGACGAGCGCCTTCGGGCAGCCGAGGCTGACGAAACTCACGCGGGGTGCGGCGGACATATTTTCTTCCGGTTTCTCGAAAGGCGGGCACCTACCACACCGCGAGCGCAAATGGTACTGCCTCGCGGGAGGACGAAACACCGCAACCTGCACTCCCGGTGCAGGCCCGCCGATCCGATATCGCGGATCAGCCTGGTTTCACGAGCAAGCCGGGTTCGACGCGGACAAGATCGGCAGCTTCAGTGGCCGCCGCCGTGCGAGCCGAACCACGTGCTCAGAAAGCTGAATCGCTCGGGGAACTGGTCCACGGCGCCGTCGAGGAGCATCTTGATGGCCACGTAGAGGATGATTAGCAGGCCGATATAGGCGATCCAGCGATAGCGGTGCAGCAGCCGCGCCACGAAGCTGGCGGCAAAACCCATCAGCGCGATCGACAGAGCGAGGCCAATAATCAAGACCGTCGGATGCTCCATCGCCGCGCCGGCAACGGCCAGGACATTGTCGAGCGACATCGACACGTCGGCGATGACGATCTGCCACGCCGCCTGCGCGAAGGTCTTGCGCGGGCCGTTGCCGCCGACCGAGCCGTCCTTGTTGTAGTCGGTGTCCGACAACGCTTCTGTGGCCTGATGTTCCTCTTCATGGCTGACGCGCAGTTCTCGCCACATCTTCCAGCAGACCCAGAGCAGAAGCAGCCCACCCGCGATAAGGAGAAACGGGCCGATCGCCAGAAGCCACTGGGTAATCAGGGCAAAGCCGATGCGCAGCACGGTGGCGGCGCCGATGCCGACCAGGATCGCCTTCTTGCGCTGGTCGGCGGGCAGGCCGGCAGCGGCAAGGCCGATCACGATCGCATTGTCTCCCGCGAGCACCAGGTCGATTGCGATGACCTGCAACAGTGCGGTGAAGCCCGCCGCCGTGAAAATTTCCATCAGAAAGGGAACCCTTCAGAATGCCTCGTCGCCGTGTCCGCCTATCGGCCATGCGCTGTTGCGTCAAGACACGAGAAGCATGCCGCCATCGAAAACGAAGCGCCGAAAATCGTCGCCTGCGATGGCCGACCAAATCGGCGACCGCAGGCGTCGCGGCTTGTCTCAACTCATGAAAGCGCGGGTCGCTTTGCCGGCGCGTCCTATTTCGGGATCAACCGAATTTGCCTCGACGCCGGGTTCGCAGCCATGGAATGCCGGCTTCCCGACTACTCCTTGGCTTTCGCCGTGCGCTTGCGGCGAGGCGCCGGCTTCTCGACGACTGGCGCCGCTTCCTCTTCCGGTTCGCCCTTGCGCCCAAGACCCATCGTCTTGGCCAGCGCCGAACGGGTCGCGGCATAATTCGGAGCAACCATCGGATAGTCTGTCGGCAGGCCCCATTTCGCGCGGTACTGTTCTGGCGACATGCCATACTGCGTGCTGAGGTGGCGTTTCAACGACTTGAACTTGCGGCCGTCCTCAAGCGAGATGATGTATTCGGGCGTTATCGACTTCTTCACCGGCACCGCAGGCACGAGCGGCACGGGTTCCGGTTCCACCTTGCCCGTAAGCTTCCCCAGCGAGGCATGCACGCTGGTCACCAGGTCGGCAAGATTGGCCATCGGCA
Source organism: Mesorhizobium sp. IMUNJ 23232 (assembly GCF_044326205.1). NCBI lineage: Bacteria > Pseudomonadati > Pseudomonadota > Alphaproteobacteria > Hyphomicrobiales > Phyllobacteriaceae > Mesorhizobium > Mesorhizobium sp. IMUNJ 23232. The sequence goes on along the minus strand of NZ_JBIRCY010000031.1, from coordinate 21,697 downwards.
CGCTGTTTTTCGATACATAGGCCGAAACGATCGACGCCGTCAGTTCCAGCCTTGAGGTGTGTTCGTCTTCCACGTTCGCTCTCTCCAAATATCCGAATGTCTTTGTCTTAAAATGCACGCGAATCAAGGCTAATCTTTATAGCGCGTTAACACGGTTCGCTTTTCGAATCGACAAGCGCCGCCAATGAACGATGATCGGCCGTCGAGGTTCCCCAAAAAGACCTGATCATCGAAGAATACCGTTCTCATACATTCGCATTCCTTGGATCGATCAAAATGACGGAAGGGATGTGTGGATTCATCTACGTCTTGGTTGTGTTGCTTTTTGGTCTGACTGCGCTTGACACTATTTCATTTCCGACAAACGCTGGCGGTTGCGTTTGGATCACCTGAAAAACGCGGCCGGGGAATGGCCAAATGCCGCCTCGGCAATGCCTGCCGGGCGGCCCAAGGCAGCGGGTTCGGCACGTGCGATATCGTGTTTGAGGCGGTTGGGATGAAGTTCGTTCGCTGGCGAAACTGAAGGAAGGCTGCCGCATGACCTGCGGCAGCCGGAACCCGGCTGCGACGCGAGGCTCGGCGTTTTTCGATTTCCGCTACTGGTTCAGTTTTGGACCCCCGGTCAGTCGCTTTCCGAGACCGCTCAGCGCCGCGGTCCTGGTGTTGCTTTTCTCCCAGCCACGCGGGTGCCGGGACAGGAGGCGCGCTTCGGCGCCTCGGGCTCGCGCCAAAAAGCAACGGCAGAGGAAAATTGCTGGCCGCTGACCGCGAATTGCCGGTGGCGTCGGCGCAACAAAAAAGGCCGGGAAACCCGACCTTTCCTGGACGTCCACTTGCCTGCCGGTACATCCATGGTCAGGCCGCGAACAATTCGTGTATAGGATGGCCGCATGACATCCGGATGAATGCCGCCGGCTAAAAACCCTTTAAATTCAGCGGGTAACCCGACAGGATTTTCCCCCTAGAGACAAACCACGCGTATCCTGCCGTCCACCGCCGCCTCGTTGCGGCAGTGGACGTTGCGCGGCAGGTTTTCCGGAAGTTTTGGGATCAACCGGCCCGGCGTCCGGCGCGGAGCGGCGCGAACCACCGGAGCGGGATCTTCGCTCACGGGGGGAGGCGGGGCAGGCGGGAATTCGATCAGCCTGCTTGGCGGCAACACATCCGTCCTGCGGTATTCGACACGCGGCATCAGTCCGCCCGATACCCTTTCCGCCGTGTATTCCGGCACGATGGAGCCGTCATACATGCGCGCGCACCCGGACATCGCCAAATAGGCGGCAAATGACAACGTGATGCGGGGAGCAGCCTTCAGAATATGCAACGAGACGGGATAGTCCAAGCCTGCCCTGCCGGTTCAATCGAGATTTCATTTACAGCTTAAAGCAAACGATGTTGCGGGGAAACCATTCAGCCACCTCTGCCCGGCGCATGGCGAACAAAGAATAAGCCACGCCGTAAGAGCCTGTGATCGAGCTTGACAAGCCTTGATGACACGCCGGTGTCGCCCCGGATCAGCGGCCGTATCCGAAATGGGTCCGAGCACTATCCGGCCTCGTTTTCGTCAACACCTTCCGGCCCGTCCGCTGGATGCTGCCCATGGGGCTACAAGATGAGCGGGCATCGGCCGCGAGAACGGCACCGGGGTGCTGCACGAATATCTGCAGACCAACACGGTGATCGTCGAACCGGTCGGGGGGTGATCCGCAGTACCCATTCGGAGATTGGGGTTTCGCGATATCAAACGGTCGCCGCGATGAAATCGGACGGAACATTGACGGCGCGCCGCGCAAGACGATAAAGGCGGCAGATCAAATCGTGCGAGCCTGCGGTCATTCCTCGACGGAGCCAGGATCCGCGTTTCGGCGGTTTGGAGGGATGGCCGAGCGGTTTAAGGCACCGGTCTTGAAAACCGGCGTGGGCGCAAGTTCACCGTGGGTTCGAATCCCACTCCCTCCGCCACTGCACTCAGCTACAACATTCTCCGCTCCCGAGATGAGCACCCGAAACGGCGCAGAATTCCGGCTTTTTTGAACAAAGCCGTGAACCAGACGAGCGCGCGTAACCGCAGGTTTCGCTCTCTCTTCGCGGAGGTTCTCCAAAGCTGGGGACTTGGAAAATTTAGTACCCAGGTTGCCAATGTAAGGAAATCAAGGTTTTAGCGGCTGTCGGTAGGCACTGGAGTTTGCCTTACCTCCAGAGTAGCGAGAGAGCCCGAAATCGAAATTCTCGGCTTCACCCGCGCTCCGTTGCGATAACGGTCGCTTTGCCGGGGATCAATACTCACAACATCCGAGGCCAAGAGCCCTTTCGGTGGGTCGTCACGGAGCCGACGACGTCGTTGGAACAAAATCCCACCTCGCCGAAGACGACCATCGGATGAAGGAAATCGCGCGGGGCAAAAGTGCCAATAATTGCGACTTGAGATTTGTGAATCCATACGATTCCCACAAAGCGCACCACGTTCTTAGTCAACGCGGAAACCAATGACGCTCACCCATCGCCGATGGATTGGCTCAGGCCGTGCAGGAGCGCTTCAGCTCGTTTTACGGGGGCCGCATAATATCCTTCCGTCAAGCGGCGATAGATAGGCGAAACTATCCGATCTGCTTCGCCCGCCCGCTCTTGTCGGATGACAAATTCCGCTAGTCCGATACCTGCTGAAAGTTCCCAGAAAAGGGCCTGTTGTTCCCCGGCCTCGCGCATCGATTGCCTGTATAGAAGCTCGATCTCATTCAAGTCTCTGACACGACCGCGCTCCAATAACTCGGCTTTGGTCTTCAGCATTTCCGGCTGATACCACCGATAGTCGGTTTCCCTTGCAAACTGCAGCGCCTCGTCGATCTCGTGCAGGCTTTCGTCGATCCGCCCCATTGCTCCCAGAGCAATGGCAAGTTCGGTCCGAAAAAACGGATAGAACAGCAGGTACTTCGCTTCCTTCATCTCCATAAGTCCGGAACGAAGCGGGTCCACGCCCGCTTCTGGCCTGCCGGTTTTGGCCGCCAGGCTGCCTCGCACACAAAGGCCCGCAGCGTAGAAGGGGCGGAGCGCGTGTTTGTAGGCGGTGGCAACAAGCTCTTCGCCATAGTCGCGCGCCTGCTCCAACTCCCCGAGACTCAGAGAGACGAAGCCGGCCGCCCAAGCGAGTGCGACGCAGAGCAAGGTCGGCTGTCCGGTATCTCGCGCTTCGTCGACCGCATCCTTCGATTCGCGAGAGGCGGCATCCAGAAATCCTTGCGACAGCAAACTCACTGTCCTGTGAGCCAGGGACGACGATCGCGGATCCCCACCGAGCCTGATCATGTCACGGCGTCGGCTCGCCACGGGGTAATGCTCGATCGCCCATGACAAGCTTTCATTGGCCTGCGCGTGTTGACCGAGATAGGTCTGTGGTACACCGCGCAGCCAGGCGGCGGTCGCCTGGCGCTGGAGGTTGTCGCCGCGTGTGGCCTCTTCAAAGTCGCGGGCAAAGGCCAATGCGTCCTTGAGAGCCATGGAACGGGCGGAAAACAGCCAGAGACCGCATGTTGCGCGTTGCTGGTACTCCGCATCGTCAAGCCGGCGCGCCAAATCGAGGGTTTGCATCAGCACTTCCCGGGCGTGTCGGCTCATTCCCTGGGTGTAGATCAGGGCGATTCCCAATCCGCATTGCAAGATCATCTCGCTTCGCGTGCCGGCGCCTCCCGACCGCAGCAGCGCCTTTTCCGCCCAATCGCAGCACTCTGTGGCAAGTGACGCCGCGATCCAGAAGTCAGTCACGGTGGCGGCGAGGTCGATGCCCAATGAGGGTTCGCCTGCCGGCGACAAAGCCCAGGCGAGCGCCGCGCGGAGATTGTCGACCTCCCTGATGTAGCGCCCCAGGTCGTCGATGGCCGACTGAAGTGCGGTTTCACTGGCAAATGGCGCAAACAGCGACAGACAAAACGCCGAAAGCCGCCGCAGGGCTCGCCCTTCCTCGCCGCCGGCAACCAGTTTTTCATAGGAATATACTCGAACGGTCTCGAGCAAACGCCAGCGCGGCGCGACTTCCGATCCGTCCAGCGCGACAAGCGACTTCAGGACCAGGCTCGAAATGTCCAGCGCGACGCTCGATTCGGCGCCGCCCATCACAGCTGTGGCGGCTTCCAGCGTGAATCCGGCGGGAAAGACCGCAAGATGGCGAAGCAGCCGCCGTTCGGGCTCCGGCAGCAGCTCGTAGCTCCAATCGAGCGTCGCCCGCAACGTCTGGTGCCGGGGCAGTGCGGTGCGCCGCCCGCTTGTGAGCAAGGCGAAACGATCGTCGAGCCGGCCTGCGACCTGCTGGATGCCGAGCGTTGCCGCGCGCGCGGCCGCGAATTCGATAGCGAGCGGGATGCCGTCGAGGTGCCGGCAGATGGCGGCGATCGCCGGCAGCTTGTCGCCCTCGGGCTGGAAATCGGCCCGCAGCGACCGCGTGCGCGCCACGAACAACTGCACCGCACTGTGCTCCAGGACGTCATCGACATCTTCCGCATCGTGAGCCGGCACTTCCAGCGCGGGCACACGGTAGGCGAATTCGCCCTCGATGCGCAGCAGCTCCCGGCTGGTCGCAAGCACGCAAACATGCGGGCACTGGCCGACGAGGACCTCTACCGCCGCGGCGACGGCATCGATGACATGCTCGCAATTGTCGAGAACCAGCATGGTCCGCTTGTCGCCGATCGCGCGCGCCACCGACTGGGCGGACACCGCGTCTCCATGCAGGTTGAGATTGAGTGCGTGGGCAATCGTCAAGGGCACGAGATCGGGATCGGAGAGGGAGACCAGTTCAACGAACAGGACGTCGCCCTGCAGCGCCGGAAAATGCCTGCGCGCCACTTCGGACGCCAGGACGGTCTTGCCGATGCCGCCCGGCCCGGTGAGGGTCACGACCCGGTAGGCGGATACCAGATCAAGCAGTTGCTGGACGGACGTCTCCCGGCCGACAAGAGCCGAAGCGGCCACCGGGACATTCGTCCGGAACGGATGCGCCGCCGGCCGCGTGCGCTCGGGCGACTCGGGTGGGGACGGCTGGTCGGCTACTATCTCCTGCCGGGTGGTCCAGTCTCCAAGGAGTCGGTATCCCCGACCGGAAATGGTCTTCAACAGGCCTCGATCCTCGCCCAGAGCCTTCCGGATCGCGGCGATATGGACCTGGACGGTATTGTCCTCCACGACGAGGCCGGGCCATACCCGCCGCATCAGCTCTTCCTTGGTGACAAGTTCGCCCGCCGCCTGAACCAGCGCCTCGATGATCTCGAAGGCGCGGCTGCCGATCGGGACCGCCTGGCCGCGCGCGCGCAACTCCCGCTTCGCGAGATCGACTTCCCATCCACGGGATTCAAAGACGCGTGCTTCGATCTGCGCCAAGGCGATGATGATCTCGTTGTTGAGACTCGAGATTTCGCAGTTAAGCCCGCCCCGCCCGCGAGCACAATGGGCGATCGGCTTTGCCGTGGGGCGTGGAGAGACATCCGTCATCGCCGCGCCTTGCCGGGATAGCTTCAGAATATTTCAGATTTCCTCACGGAGCTTAATTCGACCCCGGAGCGGACTGCGCCTAGGTTTTTCCTGTCGGGCAGAAGTCGCCCGCAGCCATCGAAAACCAACCGGAACCGTCCGCCGATGGACGGTTCGGCACAGGAGGACGACATGTCTGCCATCACGCTTTCCACGACGCGGCGCGAACTGCTTCTAACGGGCGCCGCGGCCGCGGCCATCAGCCTTCTTCCGGGTGCGCTGCGGCCCGCGGCATCCGCCGCACCGATCCGCCCCTTCAGCGTCAGCTTTCCGCAGGAGCAGCTCGACGACCTGCGCCGGCGCGTGGCGGCGACCCGCTGGCCGGACAAGGAGACCGTCGCGGACAGCACGCAGGGCGTGCAGACCGAGACCGCGCAGAAACTGGCGAAGCATTGGGCGACGGACTACGACTGGCGCAAGATGGAAGCGCGGCTGAACGCCCTGCCGCAATTCATCACCGAGATCGACGGGCTGGACATCCATTTCATCCACGTCCGCTCGAAGCATGAGCATGCGCTGCCGATCATCGTGACGCATGGGTGGCCCGGCTCGATCATCGAGCAGATGAAGATCATCGGGCCGCTGACCGACCCGACCGCCCATGGCGGCAGCGAAGCGGATGCCTTCCACGTGGTGATCCCCTCGCTGCCGGGCTACGGCTTCTCGGGAAAACCCACGGCGCCGGGATGGACTCCCGTCCGCATCGCCAAGGCGTGGGCGACGCTGATGCAGCGCCTCGGCTACACGAAATACGTGGCGCAGGGCGGCGACTGGGGCAATGCCGTCTCTGAGCAGATGGCCTTGCAGGAACCGCCGGGCTTGCTGGGCATCCACACCAACATGGCGGCGACCGTTCCGGCCGATATCTCCAAGGCGCTCGCCGCCGGCGGCCCGGCCCCCGCCGGCCTCTCGCCGGACGAGAAGCGCGCCTATGACCAGCTCGACGATTTCTACAAGAATGGGCTCGGCTACGCGATCGAGATGAACAACCGCCCGCAGACGCTGTACGGAATCGTCGACTCGCCGGTCGGCCTGGCTGCCTGGATGCTCGACCACGACATCCGCAGCTACCAGATGATCGCCCGCGTCTTCGACGGGCAGCCCGAGGGGCTGAGCATGGACGACGTTCTCGACAACGTCACGCTCTACTGGCTGACCAACACCGCGATCTCCTCGGCGCGGCTCTACTGGGACAACGCGCATTTCCCGTCGGGCGGCTTCTTCGATCCGCGCGGCATCAAGATCCCGGTCGCGGTCAGCGCATTCCCGGACGAGATCTATCAGGCCCCGCAGAGCTGGGCGGAAAAGGCCTATCCGAAGCTGATCCACTACAACAGGCCCGCCAAGGGCGGCCACTTCGCCGCCTGGGAGCAGCCGACGCTCTTCACCGAGGAACTGCGGGCCGCCTTCCGGCCGCTGCGCCAGCAAATCTAGCCAATCACCGGCGGCTTGCCGTCCTGACGATCTGAAACAGCGGGCCGCATCGTTTGGCCGGCCCGCGCGAGCGAACGCGCCCATGGCGCAAAGCGATGAGGAGAACCATCATGAACTACGAAGCAGCAGGGCTGGCGGTCGAGACTACGGGAAGCCCGCCCCAAAACGCGCTCCACGTCGAATCGCAGCAGGCATCGTCGGCAAGGCAGATTCGCGTTGAACGCCACACCCCGGCCTACTGGCGCGTTATCTTCGACAACCCGCCCTTCAACATCTTCGGGCCGGAAACCATTCCGCAGCTCGACGCGGTGGTCACCGCGATCGAAAACGATCCGGAGCTCAAGGTCGTCGTCTTCGACAGCGCCGTCCCCGGCTTCTTCCTGACCCACTACAATTTCACGCCGCCTTTGTCGGCATCCACGAGCCTGCCTTCCGGCCCGACCGGGCTGCATCCGCTTCCCGACATGCTGGTCCGCATTTCCCGCGCGCCTGTCGTGTCGATCGCGATGATCCGGGGAAGGGCGACGGGCGTCGGCAGCGAACTCGCGCTGGCAAGCGACATGCGGTTCGCCAGCCGGGAAAGGGCAATCCTTTCGCAGTGGGAAGTCGGGGCCGCACTTGTGCCGGGCGGTGGGCCGATGGCGCGCTTGCCGAGGCTGATGGGCCGTGGCCGTGCGCTGGAGATTCTGCTGGGCGCCGACGATATCGGCGGCGAACTGGCCGAGAGATACGGCTACGTCAACCGTGCGCTTCCGGAAGATGAGCTCGACGCTTTCGTCGATGTTCTAGCGATGCGCATCGCAACATTCGACCGCCAGGCCATAGCCGACACCAAGCGGCTTGTCGATTTCGCGAGTTTGCCCTCGGACCCGGAGATCGCCATCGGCTGGGATGCATTCATCACGTCTGTCCAGCGGCCGGAGGCCCAGTTCAGGATCAAGCAGCTCATGGAATTGGGGCTTCAGACCAGCGGCGAGATCGAGGGCAGGCTCGGCCATTACACGGAGACACTGGGCCAGGGCTAGCACCGCCCCGGCTTCGTTCAATTCAACAATAAAACTCGAACATCGCGTCGTTGGCGGCGCAGTCGAACAGGAGAAAGACAATGTCCATTTCGCAAAAAGGCATCGCGGTGGTGACCGGAGCGTCCTCGGGGATCGGGGCAATCTATGCCGACCGGCTGGCGCGCCGCGGCTACGACCTCATCCTGGTGGCTCGCAGCCAGGGCAAACTTGACGAGGTCGCCAAGCGTGTGGCCCGCGCCACGGGCCGCAACGTCCAGGCCGTTGCTGCCGATCTCAACGACAAAGGCGACCTGAAGCGCATCGAGACGCTGCTGGCCACCAATCCGAACGTCACCATGCTGGTCAACAATGCCGGGGTCGGGGCGCTGGTGTCGCTGCTCGAGTCGAACGCCGACGACATGGAGGCGATGATCGACCTCAACGTGACAGCGCTGATGCGGCTCACCTATGCCGTCGTTCCGGCATTCGTGGCGCGTGGCGGGGGCACCATCATCAACGTCTCCTCGGCTGTCGCCATCGCGCCGGAAATCCTCAACGGCGTCTATGGCGGCACGAAAGCCTTCGTGCTGGCCTTCAGCCAGTCGCTGTTGATGGAGCTTGCCGACAGGAACATCCGCATCCAGACTGTGCTGCCGGGCGCGATCGCGACCAATTTCTGGGATGCCGCCGGCGGCTCTGTCGGCCAGTTGCCCCGGAAGATGGTCATGCAGGGCGACGATCTGGTCGACGCCGCGCTTGCCGGCTTCGATCAAGGAGAGTTCGTCACAATCCCGTCGTTGCCGGACGCAGCAGACTGGAATGCCTATGAAGCGGCGCGCCAAAAGCTCATCCCGAACATCTCGCTGAGCAAATCGCCGGCGCGATACAGGACGGCGGCCGCCGCCTGACAATGCACCATATCAACCCCAAGCCCTTGGAGGCAGCAATGACTACAGACAATCCGCGCGTTGAAGCCACGGTCGGCAAGGGAGCGCGGCGGCGGGACATGAAGCTCGAAGTGACCGTCATTCCGGTTTCGGACGTCGACCGCGCCAAGCGCTTCTATGGCGGCCTGGGCTGGCGGCTCGACGCCGACTTCCCGGTCGGCGAAAATTTCCGGGTGGTCCAGTTCACGCCTCCCGGTTCGCCGGCTTCCGTCCATTTCGGCACCGGAATCACCTCGGCCGCTCCCGGCTCGGCGAGCGGGAACTACCTGGTCGTTTCGGACATCGAGACGGCGCGCGCCGAGCTGGCAAGCCACGGCGCCGATGTCAGCGAAGTGTTCCATCGCGCCGGTCCCGGACAGCCGGCGATCGGCGGGAGGGATCCGCAAGGCCGCAGCTATGTGTCCTTCGCGACGTTCAAGGATCCGGACGGCAATGGCTGGTTGCTCCAGAAAATCACCGAGCGGTTTCCCGGGCGTGTCGACGGCGATACGGCTTACGCTTCGGTCGCCGACCTCGCGGCGGGGCTGCGCCGTGCTGCGGCCGCGCATGGCGAGCATGAGAAGCGCGAGGGCGGCAAGCATGACGAGAACTGGCCGGACTGGTACGCCGCATACATGGTCGCGGAACACGGCGGCAAGGAACTGTCGCTCTGAGGCTTTGCACCGGGCGCCACACTGCCGATCCGCGGCGTGGCGCAACCGGCCGGCGTGGCGGCGCCCGCCGTCCACATCATGAGCAGCACCGCCCTGACGGGCGCCACCTACGACATCGACGGCGGCCAACGGCTCGTTTGGTGAGCGGGACGCCGAAGCACGCCGCACAACACGGAGAGACATCGCCATGAACAACGTCAACGATCCCGGCAAGATCGACGAGCGCCGCCGACATTTGATCGGTGCGGCGGCCATGGGCCTGGCGTTCGCCGAACTCGGTCTGGTGTCGCCGGTCCTGGCCGCATCCGCCGGGCAGACCGCTGCGACAGTATCGGCGGCAACCGATTCCTTCGGACCAATCAAGCAGATCGACGCGGGGCCGTTGAATTTAGGGTATGCCGAGGTTGGACCATCGGACGGTGCGCCGGTCATCCTGTTGCATGGCTGGCCCTACGACATCCATACCTATGCGGACGTCGCACACTTGCTCGCGGCGGAAGGTTTTCGCGTGATCGTGCCCCATCTTCGCGGATATGGCACCACCCGCTTCCTCTCGAGCCAGACGGTGCGCAACGGTGAGCAAGCCGCGATCGCCGCCGACATCGTCGCGTTGATGGACGCGCTCGGGATCAAGCAGGCGACGATCGGCGGCTGCGATTGGGGAGCACGAACGGCCAACATCATCGCTGCGCTGTGGCCGGAACGCTGCAAGGCGATGGTCTCGGTGAGCGGTTATCTCATCGGCAACCAGCAGGCGGGCAAGCTCCCGTTGCCGCCCAAGGCGGAGTTGCAATGGTGGTATCAGTTCTACTTTGCGACCGAACGCGGCCGCGCCGGTTACGAAAAATACACACACGATTTTGCCCGCCTGATATGGCAGCTTGCCTCGCCGCAATGGAAATTCGACGACGCCACCTTCGAGCGCAGCGCGGCGGCCTTCGACAATCCGGACCATGTCGAGATCGTGGTGCACAACTACCGCTGGCGGTTAGGGCTGGCGGAAGGGGAGCCGCAATACGACGAACTGGAAAAGCGGCTCGCCAGGGCGCCCGTCATCGGCGTGCCGACGATCACGCTGGAAGGCGATGCCAACGGCGCGCCGCATCCCGAACCTGCCGCTTACGCAAAAATGTTCTCGGGCAAATACGAACACCGGACGATAACCGGTGGTATCGGTCATAACCTTCCCCAGGAAGCGCCGGAGGCCTTCGCCAAAGCCGTCATCGACGTCAGCCGAGCGTCATTCCGATGAACCCTCCGACCGCCTACCGCACCGCCGATGTCGACGGCCTCCCGATCTTTTACCGAGAGGCCGGAGACCCCGGCGCACCGGTGATCCTGTTGCTTCACGGCCTGCCATCGTCGTCACGCATGTACCAGCCGCTGCTGGATCGCCTGTCGGATCGCTATCGCCTAGTCGCGCCCGACTATCCCGGTTTCGGCCACAGCGCCGCGCCTGACCCCAGCGCGTTTGCCTATACATTCGACCATATCGCCGAAGTGATAACGCGCTTCACCGAGGTGCTCGCACTCCCGCGCTACAATCTCTTCATGCAGGACTATGGCGGTCCGGTCGGGTTCCGCATGGCGATGGCGCATCCCAAACGCGTGCAATCGCTGATCGTCCAGAACGCGGTCGCGCATGATACCGGCCTCGGCGAGATCTGGGCTACGCGGCGGGCCTTCTGGGCGGACAGGGCGGCGCATGAGGCGGCGCTGCGCGAGAACCTGCTGTCGCTGGAGACAACCCGCCGGCGCCATATCGGCAGCGATCCGAATATCGAGCGTTACGATCCCGATCTATGGACGGACGAGTTCGCCTTTCTCCGCCGTCCTGGGCAGACGGATATCCAGACTGAGCTATTCTACGACTACCGCAACAACGTGGCCGCCTATCCGAGGTGGCAGCGATGGATGCAAGAGAACAAACCGCGTCTGCTGGTGCTCTGGGGCCGATACGACCCGTCGTTCGATATATCAGAGCCCGAAGCCTACCGGCGCGATGTACCTTACGCCGAGGTTCAAATTCTAGACGCGGGACATTTCGCGCTGGACACCAGCCCGGACGAAGTAGCTGATCTCGTCCACGACTTTCTCCAACGGCAAAATAGTCATTTCTGAATCGGCCCGCTCGGAGTTGGCGGAGGCTGGGGTGCCCAAGGATGCGAACCTTGTTTTGACTATGTCGAGGCGACGGGTGCGTGGAGAAGGGCGGTCATCTGGCGGCCTCGCTGCGGAAGCTGCTAGTCAGCTTCGAGTTGCGGCCGCCTCTCGTGTTAACGCCACTTTTACTCTTGAATTGCAAATCCGACCGACACCATCCGCCTCTGAGCCTCCCACTCGTCTGGCAGGCTTCTGAGTGCGATATCCTGTGCGATGATGGTCGGCGCCCGGCCGTCGAGCACGGCTTCGACGATGTCGGGTGCAAGCAGGGTGAGCCGCAGCAGACGGCTGATGTAGGAGCGGTTGATTTTCTCGGCGACGGCGATCTCGTGGGCTGTTGCGTAGACGCCCGTCTCCAGCAGCTTGCGCCATCGGAATCCCCGGGCGAGCGCCTTGACCATCGCGGTGTCGACGCGGGGACGGGGTGCTGCCCAGGTAGTGCCCGGTGGTGTCACGATCTGCTTGCGGCCGCCACGCCTGCGCAGCGTGAGCGGAACATGGACGGTGATGGTTTCGGAACCTTGGGTGATACTGGTTGCCATGGCTACGCGGCCTTCCGCTCCCGAACTCCGATGGTGCAGAGCTCGCTTGCAATCCCGGTCAGGCCCTGGGTCCGCAGCCGGATGGCGATGCCGTCGGCTGCGAGGTCGATCCGCTCGACGAGAAGCTGGACAATGCGAGCCTGTTCTGCCGGAAAGAGTTCGTGCCAGAGCGGGTCGAGCCGATCGAGAGCATCGCGAACGTCGGCCTCGGTCAGGCCGCCGATGTCGGCGCGTGCTGCCCGCCATGTGCCGACGACGATCTCGGGTGCACGCAGCAGTCCCCGCAACTGGTCGATGACGGCCGTCTCGATCTCCGAAGCCGCCACGCGTCCGATTGGGCAGGCACTGGCGCCACGCTTCAGCACCGCCTGGCTGACATAGTAGCGATAGAGCCTATGGCCCTTTCGTGTGTGCGTCGGCGAGAAGGCCAAACCGCCTGGGCCAAACAGCAGACCTTTGAGCAGGGCAGGGGTCTGCGCGCGGGTGTTGCTGGCACGCTTGCGCGGGCTCTCCTGCAGGATTGAATGGACCTTGTCCCACAATGCCCGGCTGATGATTGGCTCATGTTCACCGGGATAGCTGCTGCCCTTGTGGACTGCCTCGCCGATGTACACCCGGTTGTTGAGCAGCTTGTAGAGGAAACCCTTGTCGATCGACCGGTTGCGAGGTGTGCAAACACCCTCGGCGGCGAGGGTGCGTGCCAGTACCGTGGCCGAGCCGACCGAGACAAACCGCTCGAAGATCATGCGGATGGTGGCTGCGTCACTTTCGACGATGACCAGCTTGCGGTCCCGTGCCTCGTAGCCCAGCGGAACATAGCCACCCATCCAGATGCCCTTCTTCCGCGAGGCGGCGACCTTGTCACGGATGCGCTCGCCGGAAAGTTCGCGCTCGAACTGCGCAAAACTCAAAAGAATGTTCAAAGTCAGCCTGCCCATAGAGGTCGTCGTGCTGAACGACTGAGTCACCGAGACAAAGGTGACGCCGTTTCGGTCGAACACCTCGACTAGCTTGGCGAAGTCCATGAGGGAGCGGGACAAGCGGTCGATCTTGTAGACCACGATGGTGTCGATGCGACCGGCCTCCACATCGGCAAGAAGCCGCTTCAGTGCCGGCCGCTCCAGCGTGCCGCCGGAATATCCACCGTCGTCATATCGGCCGGAGCGCGCCAGCCAGCCTTCGGCCTTCTGGCTGGCGATATAGGCCTCGCAGGCCTCACGTTGGGCGTCGAGGCTGTTGAAGGCGACGTCGAGATTCTCCTCGGAGGATTTTCGCGTATAGACCGCGCAGCGCAGCTTGCGAACGATGGGCTTGTTAATGACGAGCTTGTTCACGACACGCTCCGTTGGTTCTTGAGACCAAAAAACACCCAGCCGTTCCAGCGGCTGCCGGCAATGGCGCGGGCAATGGCCGACAGAGACTTGTAGGGACGGCCCTGCCATTCAAAACCATCGCCGAGCACGGTGACGGTGTGCTCGATGCCTTGCCATTCCCGAATGAGCTTTGTCCCGGCGATCGGCATGTTGTCGGTGCGCATGCGCCGCAGCGCGATGTTGCCGCCATCGAGCTGCTCACCCAGCGCCTCCAGCCGCTCGACGGTCGAGGGCTTCAGGCCGCCATAGGCCAGCTCCTGAATGCGATAAGCGATTCTGCTTTCGAGAAAGCGCCTGCCGTAGGGCGGCGCTTGGGTATCAAACAAGTCACGCCATTGCAGGCGCAGGTCTGCCACGGTTGCGGTCTTCAATGCCACCAGCCGGGCAAGTACGGTCTCGGTCATGGTCATGCCTTTCCACCTGTAGAAGGTTCGGCATGACCGCTCTGGTCGGGCGGGAAGTCCACGAAACTATTCTCCGACCGGCGCAATAGTCTGCTTGACTGTCGCGCATGAAGCCGAACCAGCCCCAGCGCCAGGATCGAGGTGAGTTCGGACAGGCGCTCCGAAGGTGCCATACGATCCACCGGGAGCGGATTGGGACGTTTCATTTTGGATCTGGCCGGCTTCGGTTGCGATACCGAACAAAAGCCACTCCGGTGCTTCCGATGGGACATCCCTCAGCAAATATTGAGTAGTGTTGGATACGTGCTCGGTACTTCGGATATTGCAGCGGACCATTTTGTCCGTGAGTATCCCTGTGTTGATCCGTCAGGAGCAGGTCAGTTCATGGCGCGTAGAGCAATTTCGATCGGTCCGCATGTTCTGACGCTGATCGAGGACGCGCGCATCGATCACGCCCGAGCCGCCCTTGCTGTCCGCGAGGGTGAGAACGAGCCTGACTTCAATTTGCCACATGACGTTCCCGACCACACCGACGGAGAAGCCGTCGAAATATTCCGGCACGAACTCGTCCAGATGCTATCGAAATTCGATCAGGATGAATTGCGACCTGCCGAGCAGCGAGCAGGTAGGATCAGGGCCCTCGCCGAGGGAAAGGCCGTGACTTCACTCACGACGATCGCCGAGACGCAGTTTGGTGATTTGCAATTACAGGAATTCGAGGAACAGCCCGACCCGCTGTGCAAGAGCATATGGACCTATTTGAACGCGCGCGAAACCTTTGAAGATGCGGAGAGCTTTCACTTCGCCCGGCAATTTCGCGACCATGGCAAGCTATATGATGCCTTCGAAGTCGATCTCGAAATCGATGTCACGCTCGATGCCGAGGCAATCGATCAGGCAGCGCGGGCCCTGAAGATCAAAGCCGTTCTCGAGCTGAAGGCCGGGATTTCCTGCACGGTGAAAGCGCTTGATCTTCCCGCGACCGATGCGCACCCAGCATCCATTATGCTGATCGTCCGTCATGGCGGGCCACTATCAAGTGTCCATGATCACCGGAAGGACGGACGCAGGCGAACCATCTATTATCGACCGCCGAACGAGGCGACGCTAATCTACACGCCGTCATTGCGGCAGATCGAGGTCTGTGCCGACAGCCCGGTGGTACGCCAGACGGTAAGCGACTCATTCGCTGAAGTTGCTCTCGGGCACGATATCTCTCGGAAGCCGCTCACCTGGAAGCGCTACAATCTCTCCAGGTTTCGCACTTCACTTGTTCTGCAGCGCCCCGCGGTTGATGGCTACGAGTTCGAATTTGCTCGCGTGCTCGAGGTCGAGGTTCGGCTTGGCATCTGGCGGCGCAAGCTTCAGCTGAAAGTCGCCGTTGACGACGATATCGAGGCCGTGGCCGACCGATATCTTGGAGTCAGCAATGTTTTCCGGCGAGCAGAAGCCTTCAGCCGTATTGGCATCGCCATTGCCTACAACCGAATTGGCGATGAAAAGAAGCGGACGCTCAACATCACAATCGCCGGCACAAAGAGCTGCAATCTCCAGAGTAGGATAGATCCGGAAGAGCGCAGCTTAGGCTTCGCACTCCTGAGGGAATGGGGCGTTTTGACTGCATTCCGACAGATTTCCCCCGATGACCTTCGTGCAATCTTCCCTCAGCTCGCTCAACTCTACGATCGCGTCGAGAACGAGGTCACCGGAGGGTACCTGCTGGAACTCGGACTTGATGTCGGGCGCTTGATCGAAGGTGGTTTGCTCGAACGCCGTGACCGGCAGAACATTGTTCTCATCGACGACCACAATATTGAAGGGGAGGGCGCCATCACACCGTCGGCGACAAAAGGAATGGTCCGGACTATCGGGCCATTCGGCGAGGACGCCGGCAAGCGACCGGTGTCCGATCTGGAGATGTACACGATCAACGCCCAATGGCTTCACGAGACGCTTTTGCGCCTGATGAAACCGATCCTCAGCAGACGGGCAGATCAGATACTCGACCCGGACCTGACCTTTCTCGGTGAGATGCGGGTCGATAGCACGGAGGTGCCAGTCTATTTCGCGCGACGTCTCAATGACATGAAGACCGCGCAGCGGCTGGATTTGGCACTTCGCGCGCGGAATACGGCGGGCGTGGGCATCATCCTCGCGGCAAGCGAAGAATTGCCATCGCACCTCGGCCCAAACGTTGTTGTGACCCTCCTGTCGCACCTTACGTCGGCAGACGCCGAGCCCGTCTTGGTGCGTGACGGTGTCGAACTCGCGTATCGAAACGGTCTTTCGCTTGCCCACGGAGGCATGTCGCCACGGGTTCTTCGGTCTGGCGCACAATCCGGGACTCTGTTTTTACCAGGCAAGGAACCGCTGCACCTGGCCGGCAACGAGCAGTTGACCATCTTCGAACGCCTTGTCGTCGCATGCGAAAAGGGCAGCCCCGACGTTCATGTGAAGGTACTGATGAATGGCTTAGGATCTAGAAGCCCTCAGCAAGCCTTCAGAGAAAACACGTGGGGCAGTATTCTGGGTGTCTACATCAGCAAGGGCGCCAAACGTGGCTTCTGGCGTGTGGTGCGATTCGAGCAGCCGACGGACGACGCAGTCGAAAACACCGTCGGGCGGGCTGTCTAACAACGGTCTAACATGAGGAGGAAGACGGTCTAACAAACTACCATTTACTGGGAGAGCTCCAAGTAGAGGGGCACCTAGATGCCGACTCCCTTACCATCGCGCCAGGCAGCCACGACGAGTTGGACCGGCGCAGCAAAGCCCATCACCTCGGAATCCAATTGGCGCTGCATGCAATGCGACAAGCTGCTCGGCGTCTGCCGTGACGGCTGCATGCACCTGCGTTTTGCGCGGGCGCACGAATACTTCGTTGGCTTCCCTGTCGTGGCCACCTGCCGCGGCTGCGGCACGCTGAACCAGGCAACCGCGACGACGCGCTAAGTCGCGCCTTCCATCTCAGCCCCCTCCAATCGCAGAGGCGCGTGACGCCCTGACCTGGCCATCCGAAGGCGCCGGACGCCTGGCCGCAAGGCAGGCGTCCAATGTCCTTCGCGTGGCACGAGATCCGCGAGCACCTCACGCTTTCGTCTTCAACTCTTGGGTTCCAACGCAAGTTCGAGGCGTTGCGCCGAAGCCGGAAGCCACTTCGGCGCTTCGTCGATCCGACGGCAATGCTGGATACCCTGCGCAGGAATTCCGCTACCTCCGATCAAAAGAACCAGATCCTCGTCACGTTGGTTAAAGCGGCCCAGGGAGGCGACCCGACCGCCGACTGTGCCCTCACACTGATGCTGCTCGCCCTATGGCCTGGTCTCGATGGCGTACTGCGACGCTCGAAGTGGCGGCGCATCGGCACGCTGGACGAACTCCCCTCAGAAATCTTCGCGCGCGCCACCGAAGCCGTGCGCTGCCTGGATCTCGGTCGCGTCACCAGCATTGCAGCGACGATCCTGATGAACATCGAGCGCGATCTCGTCCGCGCACACCAGCGACAAGTCAGCATCCGCAGACTGTTTATCGACATGGACCTCGACCAGGTTATGGATCGTCGACACACACCTGCCCATTCCACGAGCAGGCAGTTCCTGCGAGAAGAACTCGCCCGCGAGATCGGCGTCGATGCGGACATTGTGATCCGTGTCGCCGTCGACGGCCACTCCCAAGTCGAAGCCGCCGCGGCGCTGGGCCTGACGGAGGCCGCGGCTCGCAAGCGCTACCAGCGCGCAACCTCCCGGCTGCGACAGGTCATACAGAATTTATGCTGAACCGATGTCCCGAAAGGACAGCCGGCCTGGCTTTTGTCCGGTGGAGCGCCCGCGAGCGCCAGGCTCTCAATCCACGGAACGCGCTCGCCATGACCCGCTTCAATCCCTCGCCTGAAGACCTCAAGCGCCTCCCCGGTCTCTATCGCAAGTGGGAGCTTCCGGATGTCCTGCAGGCCCATTGCCTCTACCAGATCGAGGATGCCGGTGAAGATGCCGGCGGTACACCGTTGCTGGCGATCTTCGGCGACTTTGCAGCAACGCCGACCGAACCCTCGCAGCCTGTCCAGCATCTCAATGAGAAGGAGCTTGCCAAGCGCTGGCGCCTCAGTCCGCGCAGTTTGCAGAGGTGGCGACACCAGCGCATCGGGCCGCCATTCCTGAAGATTTTTTCCAGGGTGATCTACCCCTTGGACGGCATCGAGGCCGTCGAACGCCAGGGGCGTGCGGAAAGCGTCGTGCTTGGCCACCGTCGCGCTGCTAATGCCAGGCGCCCATCCGGAGCCGTGGCCGGCTGCTCGCTCTCCGTGGAAGGAGACCAGAAATGAGCCGACTTGGCCATGGTCTCAACCACACAGAAATTGCCGGGCAGTTCCGCGATGCAATCCTCAAGGCGGGGATTCAACCACCAGACGACGTTGTGGACGACGGCGCACTGCATCGCTTCCCCACCAACAAGCGCAGCGACGATGATGCCGGCTGGTACACATTATTCTCCGACGGCGTTCCGGCCGGCGCATTCGGTTGCTGGCGGTCGGGGATATCGCAGACCTGGTGCGCGATCGACCAGAAAACCCTGTCGGACACCGAGCGCAGGGCAGTATCTGAACGCCTCGCAGCCATCAGGGCGGAACGCGAGGCTGCTGTCGCGCAGGATCATGCGAATGCCCGCGAGCGTGCGGCTCGCATTTGGGAAGCGGCGCGAGACGCCATGCCGGATCATCCTTACCTCACGAGAAAAGGCGTGGGCGCACATGGCATACGGCAGAATGGCGACCGTCTGATCGTGCCTGTCCGGGATGGCGGCGGCATGCTGCACGGTCTGCAGTTCATCGCAGCAGACGGGTCCAAGCGCTTCCTGAAAGGCATGGCCAAGTCAGGCCACTTTCATCTCATTGGCGAGCCTGGTGACTTGATCGTCATCGCCGAAGGATACGCGACGGCGGCATCGGTGTTCGAGGCGACCGGCTATCCTGTGGCCGTTGCCTTCGACGCTGACAATCTTGGGCGTGCAGCGGAAACCATTCGATCGATGTGGCCAGCGGTCCACGTTATGATCGCCGGCGATAATGATGCGAGCGGGATCGGCCAAAGCAAGGCCCTTGCTGCGGCGCGTCTCACAGGCGGTGTGGCGGTCATTCCGGCTACGACTGGCGACTGGAACGACATTGGCATTGCAGAAGGCTCCGACACGATCAGGACGGCATTCACCAACGCCGTCGCCGAGCCGAAGCTCGAAGTGCCGGCTGGGTTCAAAATGCGGTCGAGCGGTCTGTGGTGGGAAGACGCCGCTGACCCCGACAAACCTGCCATCTGCATCTCCGGACCGTTTGACATTGTCGCCGAAACCCGCGACGCCGATGGCGGCTCCTGGGGTGTTCTCCTGCGCTGGAAGGACCACGATCGCCGCAGCCATGAATGGGCGATGCCGCGGGCTCTGCTGGCTGGTGATGGAACCGATCTTCGTCGCGTCCTCCTCGATGGAGGCTTGTTCGTCGCTCCGACGAAACGGGCAAGGGATCTCCTGAACACCTATGTCGGCACGGCAAAGATCAATCGCCGCGCCCGGCCTGTGACGAGGATCGGCTGGCACGGAAACGCCTTCGTCCTCCCGGAGGAATGCCTCGGACAGATTGATGGCGAGCGCATCATCCTGCAAACCGCCGCCACAGTAGATCATGCGCTGCGAACAGGCGGCATGTTTGCGGAGTGGCAGGAGCGGGTTGCCGCCCGCTGCATCGGCAATAGCCGGCTTGTCATCGCACTGTCGACGGCACTTGCCGCTCCACTGGTGGAACTCATGGAAGCCGAAAGCGGTGGCTTTCACTTCCGCGGAGCCTCATCCACCGGCAAGTCGACGGCGCTCCTGGCGGCGGCGTCAGTCTGGGGCGGCAACGGCTATGTGCGATCGTGGCGGGTAACTGCCAACGGCCTCGAAGGCGTCGCCGCCGGCCACAACGACGCGCTGCTGTGTCTGGACGAACTCGGCCAGGTACCGGCTCGCGACG
This sequence comes from Mesorhizobium sp. IMUNJ 23232, assembly GCF_044326205.1. Lineage (NCBI taxonomy): Bacteria > Pseudomonadati > Pseudomonadota > Alphaproteobacteria > Hyphomicrobiales > Phyllobacteriaceae > Mesorhizobium > Mesorhizobium sp. IMUNJ 23232. Next base: position 1,659 of record NZ_JBIRCY010000031.1, on the reverse strand, counting down.
CAGGCGAGGCAGCCTATCTGCTCGCCAACGGCGCCGGCAAATCACGCGCCACCAGGGAAGGGCTGGCCAGGAAGCCGGCGCGCTGGCGACTTCTGTTCCTGTCGAGCGGAGAAATCGGACTCGCCGACAAGGTCGCTGAGGATGGCCGCGGACGGCGTGTCGCCGCTGGCCAGCAGGTCAGGGTCATCGATGTCCCGGCCGATGCCGGAGCCGGCATGGGACTGTTCGAAACCATTCATGACTGTGAAAGCGCCGACGCCTTCGCCCGCGAAATCAAGGCGGGTTCAATCCAGCATTATGGACATGCCGCTCGTATTTTCATCGATTATCTCAGCCGGGATCGCGACAGGGTCAAGGCTGCCGTCGCAGGGTTCATGGACCAGTTCGTGGCCGACACTTGTCCGCCTCGCGCCGATGGTCAGGTATCGCGTGTCGCCCTGCGATTTGCCCTTGTCGCGGCGGCGGGCGAGTTGGCCACCAAGCTCGGAATTCTTCCATGGTACGAGGGAGAAGCGACCTCCGGCTCTGCCAGGTGCTTGCGCGACTGGCTGGATTGCAGAGGCGGTATCGAGCCATCGGAGGTCAGGGAAGGGATCGCGCAAGTACGCGCCTTCATCGAGGCACATGCCGAGAGCCGGTTCGCGCCATGGGGCAGCGATGTCACGCCCTCCGATGCTTCACGGCCCACCATCAATCGCGTCGGCTTCCGCAAGACGACGGCTGACGGCGAGACCGAATTCTACGTCTTTCCCGAAGCCTGGAGGAAGGAAGTCTGTGCCGGCTTCGACGCCACGCTTCTGGCGAAGACGCTGGTCGAGCGCGGACTTCTGATCCCCGATAAGGATGGCAAGTTCCAGTCACGCCATCGCGTCGGTGGATCCGGAACCGTCCGCCTTTACAGACTCACGGCCGCAATCCTGGGGGGTGAGCATGACCACTAAGAACTGGTTCGAGGATTTCCTGGCCATCGTCGCGAAATCGGGTGCAACGGGTGCAACAGGTGCAACACGCAACGATAAAGCTAACGAAAACAGCCTGTTAGGAAAATCGAATCTGTTGCACCCCGCACGCTCGGCAGGTGCAACAGGTGCAACACGCTATAACCTGGCTGTTGCACCTCCGTTGCACCTAGCCGTTTCCGGATATTCAGCGAAAAAAGCCGATCTAATACAGATGGTTAGATCGCTAGTTGCACCCGTTGCACCTGTTGCACCTCACAATGAACATGATCTGGACTTGCGCGTCGCCTATGAGGAGCGCGCCGCAATCCTGGAATACGACGCCGGCCTTACGCGCGTCGAGGCAGAGCAACGGGCCCGCGTTGAGATCTATGGTGACAACCCGCTACCGGAAACATGGCCACCATTCCCGGAAGGTTGGCAGTGATGCGGCGACACCGCGGAATGCCTGAGAATGTCGCAGCAGTCTGCTTAGGGATCAGCTCACAAGCGGCGCCTTGGCCGGACCGTATGACGAACGACGATAGGCCATAAGCCGGCTTTATTGGGTCGATGGTCGGAACGGCAGCTTCGCGCCCTTCTCGGTCGTTAAGCAGGCCGTAGCTGCATCTGAAAAGCAGACATCCGAGTGAACTCGCGAGAAAGCTCGCATGCCAGAGGCTGCCAATGATTGTCACTCGCGGGCCGACCGCTTTCTCCG